>DATGVB010000089.1:0-12115 GCA_035300805.1 Tetragenococcus sp.
GTCCCACTTTAGTCCGTTAAGAGGAGACTTGCCAGGTGAAAGATTACCAACCGGATAGAATTGTATATCTAAAGAACAAACTTTTAAGCGTTCCGTTAAAAATGGCAGTGAGTGACGCTAAAGTGGTTATGGGAAAACAAAGGACTTTAGCTAATGTGTTTTTAACTTGTACTGAAATAAAAACTGAAAATGGCTTGGAAGGGATGGGCTTCACTTATGCTTTGAGAGCAGGAGGATATTCGCAATATCAGCTGGCAAATGAGTTTGCTCCCTTACTGCTGGGAGAGGATCCTAATGATATTTCGCGTTTGTGGGATAAATTAAGCTGGGCAAGTAATTCTTTGGGATCAAGCGGTTTAGCCACACAAACAATTAGTGCTTTTGATATGGCACTCTGGGATATCAAAGGAAAGAGAGCCAGCTTACCCCTGAATAAGTTATTAGGCTCATATAGAGAAACTCTACCTTGTTATAATACTTCGGGTGGCTATTTACAGGTTCCGATCGAAGAAGTTGTTAAGAATGCAAAAAAGTCTTTGGCTCAAGGAATAGGCGGTATCAAATTAAAAGTCGGACAAGCAGATTACAAAAAAGATGTAGAACGTGTAAGAATTTTACGACAAGAACTTGGCGACGATGTTTCCATCATGATAGATGCAAATCAACAATGGGATTTATCAACTGCCTTGAGAGCTGGAGAACAATTAGATAAATATAATCTAACTTGGCTGGAGGAACCGTTGAATGCGCATGATGTACAGGGACATTATAAACTGACACAGACTTTAAAAACGTCAATAGGAACAGGAGAGATGCTGTCCAGTGTTGCGGAAATATCAGAATTTATCGAGTGTTCTGCCGTAGATTTGATTATGCCGGATGCAATGAGACTAGGCGGCATTACTCCTTTTTTGGATGTAATGAGTAAGGCAGCAGAGAAGAGAATGATGCTGGCTCCGCATTTTGTCATGGAGCTTCATTTGAGTTTGGCAGCCACTTATACTTTAAACGCATGGGTTGAACATATAGAATGGCTTCAACCTGTTTTTAAC
This sequence comes from Tetragenococcus sp., assembly GCA_035300805.1. GTDB lineage: Bacteria > Bacillota > Bacilli > Lactobacillales > Enterococcaceae > Tetragenococcus. Next base: position 1,053 of record DATGVB010000089.1, read on the forward strand.
GAAAAAATTAAAATGAAAAATGGGGAAATGTTTGTATCAGCTGCATTGGGCAATGGACTATCTCTAAATGAAAAAAATACGCAGGGAATGCTTTTAATGGAGAAAGAATTTTCCAAAAAAAAGGGGATAAATTATGGCGATAATAACGAAAATTAGAACAATCCGTCTAAAAGAAATGCCAAATGTTATTTGGGTGGAGATTGAGACTGATGAAGGATTGACTGGATTAGGTGAGACTTATAGAGCAAGTGAAGCAGTTGAGGCAATGCTTCATGGAGAGATAGCCAAGTCTTTGATTGGGAAAGATTCTCGTAATATAGAAGCTATTTCGCGGACTTTAACAACACCTTATGTCGGGTTTCATAGTACGAGTACGGAACTTCGTGCAGCTAGTGCAATTGATATTGCTTTATGGGATTTATATGGTAAACGACACCATATTCCAGTTTATGAGGCACTGGGTGGAGCTTGTCGTGAAGCAGTACCAACTTATAATACGTGTGCTGGTTATTCCTTTAACGTGAGCAGTAAAGCATTTGATACTGGAAACAGTCGCAGGGCTATTTCTGATGAAGATGAGATGAAGGGTCCATACGATGACCAAATTGCATTTAATCGTGATGCAGGGAAATTGGCTGAGAGTCTTCTTTCAGAAGGTTATAAAGTTATGAAAATTTGGCCATTTGATCCGTTTGCTAAAGAAACACAAGGAAACAGGATAACACAAGGAGAGTTGGCTAAAGGGCTAGAGCCATTTAAAAAAATTCGCCAGGCAGTTGGAGATAAAATGGAAATTATGTGTGAACTGCATAGTTTGTGGAGCCTTCCTGCTGCCATCGAAATCTGCAAGGCTTTAGAACCGTTTAATTTATTATGGGTTGAAGACCCGTTGTGTAAAATGGGAGACCCTGAAACGTTACGAATACTGAAAAATCAGGTAAATGTACCGATTTGTGGAAGTGAATCTGTAGCTGGGCTATCAACTTTTAGAAATATGTTAAATTCTGGGGGTATTGACTATGCAATGCTTGATATAGGATGGGCAGGAGGAATCACTGAAGCTTGTAAAATTTCAGCAATTGCTGAGAGCTTTTCAACTCCTTTTGCACCTCACGATTGTACAGGTCCTATTGTCTTATGGGCAGGGTTACATGTGGCGGCACATTCACCGATGGCTGTTTTTCAAGAAATTGTTCGTGCCAATATGGCTACTTGGTATAAAGATTTAGTTACTGACCTACCAAAAATAAAAAACGGTATGCTACAGTTGCCAGAAAAGTCTGGTATCGGAGCTGAGTTATGTCCTGAGGTTAAAAAGAGGAAAGATGTTGTGATTAAAGAAACATGGTAAAGATATGTATATTATTATTTTGAATGGGAATAGTTAATGGGAAAAATATTTGTAAACGTTTTATAACTGTGGGACAATAGACTTGTAGGAAAAAGCACATGTACTTAAAAATTTTAGGAAAGAGGGATTTCCCCATGGCAACTATTGGAGATTTTGAACGCAGTGAAGTAAAAAAAGAAAATAACTTATTTTCACATTTTCGTTCACTGATCGAAACGACTTTTTACGGCAATAATGTCACGCATGTGAGTGATTTAAAAGAAGCTTATAACTACGCCGAAAAGTCAACGGCAACGATCGTAACTGACATGCCGGTCAAACATACTAAAGAGCTAGGCTTACCTGAAGATGCTAAAATGCTGGTGTCAAATGACGGGAAAGTAGTCGGCCGTACAGCCCAGGCACGTGTGGTGATCGGTCAGCCGGGTGTGGATCCAGACTACTATCAGGGGATTTTACGTGAAGCAATTTATCAGGCACGTCAGCGACAATTTTATTGTGCCGATGTGGTTGTCGGTTTGGATGAAAAATTTATGGTGAAAAGTCATCTGACACTTCCAGCAGGATTTGAAGCTAATTTATATTCTTATCTGTTGAACTTTCAAATAGTAGATCCTAGCTGGCAAGAACGTTATGAGCATTCTACTTTCTATAAAGAAGGCGATATTTATCTGTTTGCAGATCCAGATTGGCGTCATCCAGATTTTCCTAATGGGTTAGCTTTATTTGATCCAGAGCATAATGTGGCCGCTATTTTAGGCTTGCGTTATTTTGGTGAACTAAAGAAAGCCACCTTGACGCTTGCCTGGGCGACTGCGCACCGCAATAACTATGTAGCTTGTCATGGGGGACTTAAGCAATACCATCTGACAGATGGTAAGAAATTTACGATGGCGGCTTTTGGCTTGTCTGGTTCAGGAAAATCCACGATCACTTTGACGAAACACGGGGGGAAATATCAGGTCGATGTTTTACATGACGATGCTTTTATCATTAATCGTGACAGTGGTGCGACGATTGCCCTGGAACCATCTTATTTTGATAAGGTGCAGGATTACCCGCTTTCTCATGCAACTGTCCAGTATTATCTGACCATGCAAAATGTCGGGGTGACTTTGGACAAAAATGGTTTGAAGGTACCTGTTTTACAAGATATTCGTAACGGAAACGGTCGGACCGTTAAATCGCGTTATGTGACAAAAAATCGCGTAGATGTACTTGATGATAAACTGGATGCTATTTTTTGGATCATGAAAGACGATAGCCTGCCACCCGTAGTTAAAATTAACGATTCTATCTTGGCTGCAGTCTTTGGTTTAACTTTAGCAACCAAACGAACTACGGCAGAAAATATTGTAGGGAATGTGGATCTAAATCAGTTGGTGATTGAACCTTACGCAGATCCTTTTAGAGCTTATCCCTTGGCAGAAGATTATCGTAATTTCCGTGACCTGTTCAGTAAAAACCAAATCGACTGTTATATTTTAAATACAGGTTCTTACCAGGGAAAAGATATTCCGCCGAAAGTCACTTTAACTAGTATTGAAAAAATTATTAGTAAAGAAGCTGCCTTTGAGCAGTTCGGCCCATTAAAGGAAATGGCCTATCTGCCGATAAAAGGCTATGAAGTAGCTTTTTCTAACGAAGAATATCTTAAAAAAGTTAAGATTCGTTTGCAGAATCGTTTAGATTATATTTTGAAAGAAAATGATGAAAATGAAGGCTATGATGCCTTACCTAGTGAAGCAGAAGAAGCGATGCGAAAAATCTTAGCTCAACTTTAAAAATTCTTCTATTTTTTAGCCCCTAATTTGCTATAATGAAAGCAAAGTCTGATTTTATAAGGAGGAATTTTTTAGTGGAAGAATTAAAGAAATTACGTAATGGTTCTGACATTCGCGGAATTGCAATTGACACAGCAGACTACAAGGCGAATTTAACGGTAGCTACCATCAGTAAAATTGCCCATGGAATTATCCGCTGGCTGGAAACTAAAGGCATCAAGGAACCTTTTACGATCGGCATAGGTCGGGATAGCCGCCTGAGTGGCCCCGCTTTGAAAAAGGCGCTGATCGATCAATTTGTGGCTAGTGGTGTTCAAGTCTATGACTTTGATTTAGCTACAACACCAGCTTTATTTATGAGTACTCAATTTGAGAAATTCTCTTGTGATGCAGGAATTATGCTAACTGCCAGTCACCTGCCTTATTATCATAATGGTGTGAAAGTTTTCAGTAAAGAAGGTGGAGCAGAAGCTGAGGATATTGATTATATCTTGAGCCATACGGAAAAGGTAACTGCTACATCAAAAGGGAGTATTACTTCTGCTGATTTGTTATCCCCGTATGCAGCTGATCTGGTTGAAAAAATACGCAATGGTATTAGTGGCAAACCAGAACAGCCATTAGCAGGCTATAAAATTATTGTTGATGCCGGCAATGGTGCCGGTGGTTATTTTGTTGACAAGGTGCTGAAAGTTTTAGGAGCAGACACTAGCGGTTCGCAGTTTCTAGAACCAGATGGCAATTTTCCCAATCATATTCCTAATCCGGATAACCAGGCAGCAATGGCCAGCATTCAAAAAGCGGTTCTGGCTAATCAGGCTGATCTCGGAGTGATCTTTGATACCGATGTTGACCGTTCTGCGGTAGTAACTAAAGAAGGCGATGCACTTAATCGTAATAATCTGATTGCTGTTTTGAGCCGTATTGTTTTGAGTGAACATCCAGGAACCAGTATTGTAACAAATTCTCCAACCTCCGATCACCTGAAAATATTTATTGAATCTTTAGGAGGAAAACAAGTCCGCTATATTTCAGGTTACCGTAATGTGATCAATAAAGCGATCGATTTAAACAAAGCTGGTGTGGATACACAACTGGCGATTGAAACTAGCGGACACGCAGCATTTAAAGAAAATTATTTTTTAGATGACGGTGCCTATGTAATTGCAAAAATTTTAATGTTGCTTCCTAAGCTAAAAGAAGAAGGACGTACTTTAGATTCATTGATTGCTGATTTGAAACAGCCTGAAGAAACGCAGGAAGTCCGCTTTAAATTAGAAACGGAGAACTATCGTGCTTTAGGTGAAAAAGTGATTGCAGATATTGCTGATATCAAGATAAGCGGTTGGACGGTTGATCCTGAAAACGAAGAAGGCATCCGCTTCTCACTAAAAGAACCTTTTGGTCAGGGCTGGTTTTTATTACGTATGAGCTTACATGAACCCTTATTAGTTTTGCAGGTTGAAAATGATCAGGCAGGTTTTATTGTGCCTGTTATAACAGAAATCAGTAAGTTTTTGGCTCATTATCCAGAAGTAAATCAGGAAAAACTTAAGAATCTATTAAACAAATAAAATTTCAAAAAGAAATCTCCCTTAATTGCGTATTTATATAATGTAAACGTAAATTAAGGGGGATTTTTTATGCGCCAAAAACCGCATGAGCTACAGTATTTAGAAGTGCTTCATCAACGTAATGGATTAACCTATAAAGAAGAAAAAGAATATCATAAACAACTTAAAGGCTATCTGGGTGAAAAAAAGATCGACGACTGGTGTGATAAACATTTATCAAAAGAAATTCATAGCATGGCTGATATTACTATTGGAAAAGAAAATCGTGAAACTCAGATCGATAAATTAATTGCAGGTGACTTTGTGCTATACCACATTGAAATCAAGAATTATGAAGGACACTACTGTTTTAGAAATAATCAATGGACAATTAATGGCAAAATTTTAGCTAATAATCTAATTGAGCAATCCCGCAGATCCGTACGTATGACACAACAATTTTTAAATGAAGCAGCAGTAAATTTAAAGGTCGTGGGTATCATTATGTTTGTTAATAACAATGTCAATATTGAGATAATAGACGACGTTTCTGAAGTTATACTTACTTATGATAAAATTTGTCCCTGGTTGGCTGGCATTGTTCCTTTTGACGCTGGAGATTGGCAAGCAGCTTTGCAGAACTATAAAATAACCAAACGTTACAATAAATATATCACCACGCCAAAACGGTTTGCTAACTTGACAAAAGGAATTCGTTGTCCTAATTGTAATAGTTTTAAAGAGAAAGAAAAAAGCAGAAGTAACTTAATTTGTCCCAATTGTGGTTATGTAGAACCCAAAATCATTGCCAATACGCGCACGATTTGTGAATATGGCCTGATTATGCATCACTTGCCATTAAAGAAAAAAGGAATTAAAGAATTGATGGGAGCAGATTTTAACAGTCGCTATGTCACAAAAGTATTGCATCAGTGCTTTCAGTTGATCCCTAATAAAAAAGTCTACAAAAATAAAGGTATTTGTTTTGAGAATTGGTTTTACGAACAACTTGAACTATTTCGCAAGATGTATAGAAGAAGATATTGGAAATAATTTACCTAATTTTTAAAAAACAAGGTAAATTATTTTCAGAATAAACCCGAAAAAGCAAAAGTTGGGTAAATTGTTTTGAGAATTTACCCAAAATTTCAAAAAATAGGTACATTTCACCAATAATCTACCTTTTTTTCATACAGATATTTTTTCACAAAGATATTTGCAATTGCTTTATGGTTCTTGTATAGTTGGAAACGATACTGAGAAATGAGGCAATAAAAGTGAAAGAATCAATTTATGGTTTAACAAAAGTACAAATAAAAGATTGGCTGATCGAACACGGGGAAAAGAAGTACCGGGCCGATCAAATCTGGGAATGGCTTTATGAACAAAGAGTTTTGACTTTTGCAGAAATGACAAATTTATCAAAAGATCTAATTAACAACTTAGCAGAAAATTTTGTTATTAATCCTTTGCAGCAGGTGGTAGTTCAAGAAGCTAACGACGGAACGATCAAATATTTATTCCAATTACCTGACAAACATATGATAGAAACAGTTTTAATGCAGCAAGAATATGGCCTGTCTGTTTGTGTAACAACTCAAATTGGCTGTAATATAGGTTGTACTTTTTGTGCGAGTGGAATTTTACGCAAGGAACGTGATTTGACGGCGGGTGAAATTGTTGCTCAAGTTATGCTCGTTCAACATTATTTTGATCAGAAGAATCAGGATAAGCGTGTGTCGCATGTAGTCGTGATGGGTATTGGCGAACCTTTTGATAATTATGATCATGTGATGCAGTTTATTTCTATTATTAATGATGCGAAAGGCTTAGCGATCGGGGCACGTCACATTACCGTTTCAACGAGCGGTCTGGTGCCGAAAATCCGAAAATTTGCTGATAATGGTTTGCAGGTCAATCTGGCTATTTCTTTACATGCACCAAACAATGAAGTCCGGACTTCTTTAATGAAAATCAACCGGACTTTTCCGATCGAAAAATTAATGGCAGCTGTAGATGATTATATGAAAAAAACGAATCGGCGGGTAACTTTCGAATATATTATGTTGAATCACCTGAATGATCGACCTGAACACGCTTTACAGTTAGCTGATCTTTTAAAGAATAAGAAGAAATTGAGCTATGTCAACTTAATTCCTTATAATCCAGTCAGCGAACATGATCAATATTCTAGAAGTGATGAGACAGATGTTTTAAATTTTTATCATATTCTAAAAAATAATGGGATCAATTGTGTGATCCGTAAAGAACATGGCACTGATATTGATGCAGCTTGCGGTCAGCTGCGCAGTAAACAAATGAAAAAGCATAGAGTAGCTCGGTAATTAATTAATACCGGGCTCTTTTTATTTGTAAAACACCTGATTGTTGACAGATGTAAACAAAAAAGTTATTCTTTTATCAGAAAAGGGGGGCAGCTATGAAAGGCAAGAAAATAGGTATTGCGGGTAATGTATCAGCAGATCCGGGAGAAAACTTATATCATCTGCCGATCAGTTACACACCAGATGGTTATGTCAAAGCAGTGCAGCTTGCTGGCGGGATACCATTTGTTTTTCCCATTGGAGACAAAAGATTAGCCAAAGTTTACATTGAACAAGTCGATAAACTGATCTTAGCAGGCGGTCAAGATATTTCTCCGAAGTTTTATAGCCAGAAGCAAACAGCAGCAGGCAAGTATTCTATAGCTCGTGATGAGTTTGAGTTGGCTTTACTCGATGAGGCTCTTTTACAAAAAAAGGCGGTTTTTGCTGTCTGTCGCGGTATGCAACTGGTGAATGTTTTTTTTGGTGGGGATTTAAAGCAAGAATTGCACTCATTTACCAAAATTTTACACATGCAAGATCCAATCCCCAGAGAACAGCCGACCCATGAATTATTAACAAAAAAAGAAAGTGTATTATATTCTATTTATGGTGATAAAAGTCAAGTAAATTCTTTTCATAATCAGGCGATCAATCGACTATCGAGTGACTTAAAAGAAGTAGCTTTCTGTCCCGATGGTGTGATTGAATCAGTTGAAAATAACAAAAGAAAAATCTTAGGAGTACAATGGCATCCAGATTTTGCTTATGAAGCTTTACCAAATGAAATGCAGGTTTTTGATTATGTAGTAAATCAACTTTAAAGGAGTGGTCGAATGAAAAAAGTAGGATGGGTATTAGCTGTGATGACGGTATTGTTGACGGGGTGTTTTAGTGGTAGTGACGCAGATAAGAACACTAAAAACAACAGTCAAGTTAAACAGGAAATTTCAGTCTCTCTTTCAGGAGAATTGTCTACTTTAGACAGTGCCCAATATACCGACGTAAATAGTTCTGATATGATCGGACAATTAACAGAGGGGCTGTATCGCTATGATAAAAATGGTGATCCCGAATTGGCACTAGCAGCTCAAAAACCTGAGGTCAGTGACGATGGTCTTACATACACCTATAAACTAAAGAAAAGCCAATATAGTGATGGAACAGCTGTGAAGGCTCAGGATTTTGTTTATTCCTTCCAGACAGTAGTGGATCCAAAGACTGCTTCTAGCAGCAGTAATCGGATGGATATCTTTAAAAATGGTCGAGCTATTCGAGAAGGGGATAAAGAAGTTTCTGATTTAGGCGTCAAAGCGCTGGATGACCAGACTTTAGAGTTGCAATTAGAAAATCCTCTACCTTTCTTACCGGAAATTTTGACAGGAACTCCTTTTATGCCTAAACAAAAGACGTTTGCAGAAGACAAAGGGAAGAAATATGGAACGAGTACCGATAATTTTGTCGGTAATGGTCCATTTATTATTAAAGGCTGGGATGGTAATAATGAAAGCTGGACCTTAGCCAAAAATCCTAAATACTGGGATAAAGATAATGTAAAAATGGAAAAGATCAACGTTCAAGTAGTCAAGGAAGTAGCAACAGGGACGAACCTTTTCAATGATGATCAATTAGATTATACTCTTTTAGCTGATACTTATGCTCAGCAATACCACGATGACGACAATGCTCATTTTGCTCCTAAAGCAATGGTGGGTTACATTAGTCCCAACCATAAAAAAGAAGTGACGGCTAATGTCCATGTTCGTCGGGCAATCAAATTAGCAATCGATAATGAAAATTTTGCCAAAAATATTTTAGCGGATGGTTCGGCTGCCTTAGATGGTTTTGTAGCAGCTGACTTTGCTAAGAATCCTGAATCCGGGACCGACTTTCGTAAAGAGGCGGGCGATCTTTTGCCTTATAATGCTAAAAAAGCCCAAGCAGAATGGAAACAAGCTAAAGAAGAATTAGGTCAAGATGAAATTACCCTTGAATTACTTTCGGCGGATACTGCAATGGCTAAAAAGACGATTGAGTATCTACAAGGTCAGTTAGAAGATAATTTGCCAGGCTTAACCATTAATTTAAAATCTGTCCCGCTGCAAAATCGTTTAGACTTACAGACTGCCAGTGACTTTGATTTAGTTTTTGGCACTTGGACACCGGATTTTGCCGATCCAATCGACTTTTTAAATTTCTATGATTCAAATAGCGGGTTGAATACTTCGGGTTACAATAATAAAACTTATGATAAGGGCTTAGCAGATGCTCGCACAACATTAGCCAATGATCCTGCTAAGCGTTGGCAAAAACTAATTGAAATGGAAAAACTACTGGTTGAAGAAGACACAGCCGTAATTCCATTTTATCAAGGGGCTGTCGCCTACATGAAATCAGATCGATTGCAAGGTGTACAAGTCTTTCCATTTGGCCGGACGGTTTCTTATCGTTTAGCGCATGTAAGTCAATAAATATATCTTTTGTATTTTTTAGAGTAAAATGTTGTCAAACCAACATTTTACTCTTTTTTTTATTTTTTTTACTCATCTAATTTAAAGTTTTCTCTTGATTTTTTAATAATTAATACTTACAATCTAATATAACTTCAGATTTTTTTATTTTTCTGAAAATTATTATAAATAAAGGGGTAGAAAATTGAAAAAGAAATATGCTTTGGGGATCTTTGCAGTGTGTGCTTTAACTTTAGCGGGCTGTTCTACCGGGAAAACCGCAGATTCAGGTGAAACGACAGCCAAAGACAAGGGAGCAGATAATGAATTTAATGTAGTTGTGCAACAAGAAATGCCTACTGCAGACTTGTCTCAAGCAACAGACCAAGTTAGTTTCAATGCTTTAAATAATGTTTATGAAGGAATCTATCGTTTAGATAAAGATAGTAAGCCACAACCAGCCGGTGCAGCCGAAAAAGCTGAAGTCTCAAAAGATGGGAAAACTTATAAAATCAAATTGCGTGATAATGCGAAATGGTCAAATGGCGATGACGTAACTGCCGATGACTATGTTTATGGTTGGCAACGTACGATCGATCCAGCAACTGCATCTGAGTATTCTTATCTTTTTGAACCAGTTGAAAATGCGGCTAATATTATCAAGGGCGATAAAGATGTAGATGAGTTAGGCATAAAAGCGGTCAATGATCATGAATTAGAAATTAAATTAGCTAAGCCAACTGCTTATTTTGATTACTTACTTGCTTTTCCTAGTTTCTTCCCGCAACACGAAGAAACTGTCAAGGAATTTGGTAAAAAGTATGCAGCAACCAGTGATAACTCTATTTATAATGGACCATTTAAATTAACAGAATTTGATGGTGCGGGTTCAGATACTGACTGGGCTTACGAAAAAAATGATCAATACTGGGACAAAGATACAGTGAAATTAGATAAAATCAATGTATCAGTTGTTAAAGAATCAGCTACTTCACTAAACTTATTCCAAGATGGTCAGGCAGACGATGTTATTTTGACAGGCGAACTGGCTCAGCAAATGGCTAATGATTCAAGCTTTGTGAAAACACCACTTGCTTCAACAAACTATCTTGAATTAAATCAGCGAGATGAAGATTCACCTTATCATAATGTTAATTTGCGCAAAGCAATCTCTTATGCAATCGACCGTGATGCTTTAGTCAAGTCTATTTTAGGTGATGGCTCAATTGCCTCTACAGGTCTTGTTCCACAAACTTTAGCAGCCAACCCTGCAACTGATGAAGACTTTGCTAAAGAAGCCGGTAACTCTACTGAATATGATCCTAAAAAAGCTAAAGAATATTGGGAAAAAGCGAAAGACGAGTTAGATGTTGATTCACTTGAAGCTGAATTGGTTTCATCTGATACAGACTCTACTAAAAAAGCAATTGAATATATTCAAAATACACTTGAAAAAAATCTAGACGGCTTTAAAGTTACTTTAAGCCCAGTACCACTGCAAAACCGTTTGGATCGTGGGAACAAAGGTGATTTTGACTTGATATTAAATGGTTGGATCGCTGATTATGCTGACCCAAGTAGTTTCTTAGATTTATTTGAAG
>DATGVB010000090.1:0-4207 GCA_035300805.1 Tetragenococcus sp.
AAAAGACTTTAGAAAGCACGCATGGATCTTCTCATTAGAAAATGCGTAAGCATAATCAGGAAAAGTAATATGCTTATCCTTAATATTTAGGATATTTTTGATAAGATTCGTTGTACTTGCACAAGTTTTTTTGATATTATGTAAGAAAGACATCATGTTTCACTCCTTAATGGTTTTGGTCGACTTAATTATAGAGGAAACAGATGTCTTTTTCTATTGTTTCAAACAAAAAAGATATTCAGCGTTATCCTCAATTTGAGTAACAACACTAAATATCATAGAACCGTTTTTTGGTATTCGTGATATTTTGTGGTACAATAATGGGGCGATTAAATGAATGAGAAAGTAGGAAAAATATGTTAACAACAGAAGATTTTGATTTTGATCTACCTGAAGAACTGATTGCACAAACCCCGTTAAAGGAGCGGACGAGTTCTAGATTGTTAGTGATGAATCGTCAAACAGGAGAACTAACTGATAAACATTTTTACGATATTATTGATTATCTGAATCCAGGCGATGCTTTGGTAATGAATAATAGCCGAGTATTACCAGCTCGCTTACATGGCGAAAAGGTCGCAACTGGCGCACACCTAGAAATTTTGCTTTTGAACAATACAGTCAATGATGAGTGGGAAGTCTTAATTAAACCAGCAAAACGTGCCAAAGTCGGAACAGAAATTTCTTTTGGTGATGGTCGATTGAAGGCTGTGGTTAAAGAAGAATTAGATCATGGTGGTAGAATAATTGATTTCAAATATGATGGGATTTTTCTTGAAATATTGGAGTCATTAGGAGAAATGCCTTTACCTCCATATATCAAAGAACGCTTAGAAGATCCTGATCGTTATCAAACAGTTTATGCCAAGGAAAATGGCTCAGCAGCGGCACCAACTGCGGGGCTACACTTTACTAAAGATTTATTAGCCAAAATCGAAGCGAAAGGTGTGAAATTGGTTTATTTGACACTTCATGTTGGTTTAGGGACCTTTAGACCAGTGAGTGTGGATAATATTGCAGAACATGAAATGCATAGTGAGTTTTATTCGCTAAGCCCTGAAGCTGCACAGACGCTCAATGAAGTGAAGGCGAATGGGGGAAGGATTGTTGCAGTAGGGACGACTTCTATTCGTACTTTAGAAACGATTGGTAGCAAATTTGATGGAAAAATTCAAGCGGATAGTGGTTGGACCAATATCTTTATCACACCAGGATATGAGTTCAAAGTAGTGGATGCTTTTTCTACTAATTTCCACTTACCTAAGTCAACTTTAGTGATGTTAGTGAGTGCTTTTGCGGGTCGTGAACAAGTGCTTACAGCTTATCAACACGCCATTGAAGAAAAGTATCGTTTCTTTTCATTCGGCGATGCAATGTTCATTTTTTAAGCAAAAATAAAACGGGGAAGCTATTCATTGCCTCCCCGCTTTTTTAATGGAAATCATCCGGTTCGATAAGATGTTCTTTTTTTGCCAACTCATTATAAAAGACTGCTTTTGTCATGTACATATAAGGATTAAGCCATAAATAACCAAGCCCTAGAGTCATAAAACATAAAATTTGCCAGCCTATGAAACTTAAATCTAAGACGAAATATTCAAACTTATGACCTTTCATCATTTGTTCGCTGCGTTTCAGACATTCAAGTAAATCAGGACGTTCTCCGGTTTTTTCATAAAGATCATAATAGACAAATTCAGCCTGAGAGTAAGCGTAACCTTTGATAACACCCGGAATGATTAGTAGCAAACTCCATCCTAAAAGAAAAATTCCTCTTAAAATGTACAGGCAAAATAAAGGAATGAGATGCTTTCTAGAAATTGTCTGAAAGCCATCGTTGATAAGACTGATTTGTGTTTTTTTGCCACGACTCAGATTAATAAAAGTCCAAAAAATCGCAGTTAAAAGATAAAAACTAATTAGATCTACAAAACAACTTGAAGGTAAATCAGAGAAATCTAAAGAATAAGATAATACAGAATCAAAGGAGCGGTTTTGCAATAAGCTAGAATGAATCATAGCGTAAACAGTACTAGCTAAAAAGCCAGTGTAAGTAATACCAATGGATAATAAAGTTGGAATGAGGCAGATTAAAATCGCTTGCGTATAGCGCCCTTTGAGTAAATATTTCGCTTGTAGTTTTAGTTCAGCACGAGACATGAAATCACTCCTTTACAGACATTATAGCAAAAAAAGTTTTCAAAAAATACTGAAAGTTATTCATGCTTTTTAGTTGCAAACGGTTACAACTAGTGCTATACTATTATTGTAAGGGAGGAAAGAAGCTGAGAGATAAAAGTAAATAATCAATAAAACACCCAAGATTTACTACTAATAATGGAAAAGGCGTCGACTATATAGCACGCATGAAACAAAAAAAGTAAAAGAGAAAGTAGTAGCAAGAGCGACAAAATTTGTTAAATCTACAAGATTCACCTAAAGTGTATGCAAAGTCAACTTGCAATGTAGTGTAAGAGGTACGCAGTGAGAAAGTTTATTAGTGCCCGAATAATTTTAGTGTAGAGATTGTAAATGAAACAACGATTTGTAAAAAGCAAGGACTTTGCTACCAATCATCTCAGCTCGGCCTTCTAATTAGGACTCGGTTTATCCGGGTCCTTTTTTTGCACTTGATTCAGTCAATTGTTTGTTTTATGATAAAGAAAAAAAGATTTCTTAAATGGAAAAGGTGAGAGAATGGGACAAACGAAACCTTATGGCACTGTTTTGATTAAGGCGGCAAAAATTATTGATTGTATTGCTGAAAATCCCCATATCGGCTTACAAGAAATAGCTCATCAATGCCAAATGACCATGCCGACAACTTTAAAAATTTTAGATACATTAAATTTAATAGGTTATGTCAAAAAAAGCGAAGAAAAAACCTATCAATTAGGGGCAAAACTAGTACGTTATGCCAATCAGAATATCGAACAAATTGATTTGATTGAGCAAAGTTTGCCTCACTTGGAAAAACTACAAGAAAAAATTGATGAGACGATTCATTTGGGGGTATTAAGTAATTCTGAAATTTATTATGTCAATAAATTAGAGCCAAAGTTTCAGTCGATCCGTATGTCGTCAAAAGTGGGGATTAGTCGTCCACTATATAGCTCAGCAATGGGTAAAGCAGTTCTAGCGATGATGAGCGAATCTGAAGTGGATAGTTATTTAGAAACAAATGAATTAAAACCATTTACGGTAAATACAATTACAAATCCACTAAAATTAAAGCAAGAATTATCGGAAATTAGAGCGAGTGGGATTGCTTTTGATAATGAGGAAATGGAAAAGGATATTTTTTGTATAGGTACTGCATTGATGAATAAGGGACAGATCGTTGGTGCGATGAGTATTAGTTTACCTAAATTCCGTGTAACAAATAGCTATCAAGAGAAGGTCATCCAAGCAATTTTAGAAGCAAAGACAGCCATTGAAAAAGAATTAAAATAATGTACATAATTAGATGTTGAAGATTTAGTCATGGTACTAAGTCTTCTTTTTTTATGTGGAAAATTATTTAATAAAACCCCTTTCAAATATTTTGATTTTGCGGTATACTCTACTTGTGTTTCTAAAAGATAAATTATAATTTCCAAATAAGAAAGAGTGATAGAGATGAAACGTATGGATATTCTAAACAAGCTGGCTAATTGTGGTGTCATTGCAGTGGTTCGCGGTGATTCAGCACAACAAGCAATCAAAGCAAGTGAAGCGATTGTTGCAGGTGGCATGAAAGGAATCGAATTAACCTTTACAGTACCAAATGCGCAAGAAGCCATCCGTACTTTGTCTGAAAAGTATGCTGATGATGAAGAAGTGGTAATCGGTGCAGGTACGGTTCTGGATGCTACGACTGCTCGTTTAGCGATAATGGCAGGTGCAGCATTTATTGTAAGTCCTTGTTTTGATATAGAAACAGCCGAAATTTGCAACCTATATCAGATTCCTTACCTACCAGGATGTATGACTATTAATGAAATGAAGGAAGCCTTAAAAGCGGGTGCAGATATCGTGAAATTATTCCCAGGATCTGCTTTTGGTCCGAAAATTGTTGGCGCATTCAAAGCACCATTGCCACAGTTAAACATTATGCCGACTGGTGGTGTGAGCTTGGATAATATGGCGGAATGGTTCAAAGCAGGTGTCGTTGCTGTCGGTGTGGGCGGTAATTTATTAGCACCTCTAAAAAATGAAGATTATCCTG
>DATGVB010000091.1:0-8134 GCA_035300805.1 Tetragenococcus sp.
TGGCATACTATTATTTAACCTTTCTTGAATCATCCGATCAGTTCTTGTATCCACTGCACTAGTACTATCATCCAAAATCAGTACTTTCGGTTTTTTCAAAAGTGCACGTGCAATACATAGACGCTGTTTTTGTCCCCCGGAAAAATTCGCGCCTCCTTGATCCACATGGGCATCATATTGACCATCCATTTGTTCAATAAATTCATCCGCACAGGCCAGCCGACAAGCTTCTTTGATTTCTGTTAAAGACGCATCAGGATTACCCCAACGTAAATTTTCACTGACTGTACCCGAAAAAAGAACATTTTTTTGTAAAACTACTGAGACATTTTCACGTAATGCAGTTAAATCATAATTTCTAACATCAATACCACCAACTGCAACGCTGCCTTCTGTCACATCATACAAACGCGGGAGCATATTGACTAAAGTTGTTTTACTCGAACCAGTTGGCCCCAAAATTCCAACTGTCTCTCCACTATTAATATGCAAGTTAATATTATCCAAGGCACAATTATCTTTTTGACCATAATAGCTAAAATAAACATTTTTAAAATCAATTGCGCCATTATCTACTTTTCGGACAGGTTTTTCAGGATTGGTAATTGCCGGTTTTTCATTTAAAACTGCAACAATCCGATTACCCGAAGCAAAGGACATACTCATCATGGTAAAAATCATTGACAGCATCATCAAACTGATCATGACATTCATCACATAGGTAAACATACTCATTAATTCACCTGTTGTCATCTCATCGACTACAATAAAATGTGCACCAAACCAGCTCAAGGCCAGCATACAACCATACATAGTCAGCTGCATGAAAGGACTATTCAAGGCCACGATCAAGTCCGCTTTTTGAAACATCATCCGTAAATTATGAGCCGCTTTCTGAAATTTTTTCTTTTCTTTTTCTTCTTTGACATAAGCCTTAACGATTCGAATATTGGTCACATCTTCTTGTACCCGACCATTTAAATCATCAATCCGATTAAAAGCACGTGAAAATTTAGGGTAAGATTTCAAAGTGATCAAAGTCAGAACACCACCAAGAAAAATAATCGCAACTAAGAAAACAAGAGCTAGTCGACTATTAATATAAAAAGTCATAAAAGTAGCTACGATCAACATCAACGGAGCTCGAACGCCTAAGCGGATGATCATTTGATAAGCCATCTGTACATTGGTGGCATCCGTCATCATTCGCGTAACTAAACCTGAAGTTTCAAATTTATCAATATTGGCAAAGGAAAAACTTTGGATATTACGAAATTGGGCTTCCCGCAAATTACGGACAAAACCCGCTCCGGCATAGGCCGCCTTATTCGCACTCATATAACCAAAAAACAAAGAAATAAATGCTGCTATAACCATCAGAAAGCCATAGAAAAAAACAGCCTGCATATCCTTTTGATAAACTCCTCGATCCACAATAAAAGACATTAGAAAAGGCAGCATTAACTCCAGCACAACTTCTCCAATCATAAAAGCAGATGCCTGCAATGATGGACGCTTATATTCTTTTAATTCTTGTAACATTCGTTTGATCATCTGATCGCCTCGATCCTTATACTTGTTTAGTCATTAGATAATCGTATGGTTAAAACTGTTAAAAGTCAAGTGGTTCTGAAGATAGTTATAAAAGCTACTGCATATTGGCTATACATTTAAAAAGATGAGTCCGATATTTTTAATATTGGTCATACATCAACTTATGTGCGGACAATTTTAATTATATTGGATACACATCTATTATTGTACAGACAATGTTTTACTTATTAGGCACACATAAGCCAATGTACAGCCGATTTCTCTTATATTGGACATACATTTAATATTATTAACTTGATTTCCAATTCATTCTTCCATTTAATTGTTCAAAATATTTTTTATTTTTAAAAATCAATCTTTCAAATGTTTGTCCATCATTTTTATACCTACCGTCTTTAATGGAAAAATCTAATGGTTCGAAATACTCACTTAATAAGGTTTTAATTGTACTTTCAGAATAGTTTTTGCCAAAAAAAGTAACAACTTCTTTTCTTTTAATCGGAACAGGATAGATTAATATCCCATACTCTTTGATTGTGCGATAGTAACTCACTCGCTTAACTTCCTGATAACCGCATTTTCTGCATTGTAATTTATACCTTTCTTGTCGTAAATCAAAACTACCGCATTTCACACAACAAATTCCTTTTTTTAAAGTCAGCAACCGCCTAGGATTGCAGAGATTTTCTGCTTTATAAAAGCTTGGTTGATATTGCAGTAGTAATTGCTGCCAATTTTTCATTTGAGGCAAGTCGGCTTGTTTTTTTAATTGCAGTAACCATTGTGGAATTTCGACATAGTTTAAGACAACTTCATTAATTTCATCGTTTATCGTAATCGATCCTTCTTCATTGATAAAAATAATAATATTTACAACTCGCATAGTAACTCCGTGTTTTTTAAATAGACGTTCTACGATTCGACGGCTTCTTCTGGCTTGTTCAAAGCAGTCTTGTGCAAATAGAGTATTGCCAATTTTCAATCCTTGCCGATCATAGTAATAGTTGCCCTGATAATTTTTAATGTCAATCAAAGCCAACATATCACCACTGGCAACTATCTTATCCATCTGCATGCGATTACCTTCGAATTCAATTTCGATATCATCCAAAAATTCGACTTTTTCAGCAACAATTGCTGTAAACAAACGGTCAAAAATCAACTCACCTTGATAACCTTTTTGTATTCGCATCAATGCCTGCTGCTCTTTGATCGATAACCTATCTCTTTGTTGTAAAATTTCTAATCCTGTTAATAACTGTGGTTTGAAGCGCATTGTTATCCTCCTAGCATTATTAAAATTTCCTCCTTCTCATAATATAAGTACGCAAAAAGATGGCTAAACCGTTTTGGGTTTAGCCATCTTAATTAATTCTTAATTTTTAAAATTCAGCAAGTAGTAATTCACGAATTTCATCTAGGTATGGTTGCCGCGGATTAGCTGAAGTGCATTGATCATTGTAAACTAAATCAACTAATTTTTCTAAAGATTCATCAAAGTGTTTCTTATCGACACCATTAGCAGACAAGCTTGGTTCAACACCAACTTTATGCATAAGATCAATTGCCTTTTCACATAAAGCATCCACTAATTCTTCATTCGTATTACCTTTCAAGCCTAAATAACGTGCAATTGCGGCATAGTCTTCTTGACCACGGTAAACTTCATAGCGTGGGAAAGGGGTCCGCTTAACGTTACCGCTAGCTGCGTTAAACTTAATTACATGCGGCATAGCAATCGAGATCGCTAACCCGTGTGGCAAGCCGAATTCTCCACCTAGTTTATGAGCAATCGAGTGATTGATTCCCAAGAAAGCATTGGCAAAGGACATACCAGCTAAAGTTGCAGCATAATGCATATTTTCACGCGCCTCTTCGCCTTCAAAAGTTGGATTTTTTGGATCGTAGTTATAAGAAGTTTCCAAGTTTTCAAAGACTAACTTGATTGCTTCAAGTGCCCAAGGTTTCGTAAAGTCAGAAGACATTACTGATACATAAGATTCTAAAGCATGTGAGAGTGAATCAAGTCCAGAAAGAGCAACGGTCCGTTTTGGTACAGTCATCACAAACTCTGGATCTACAATGGCAACTTGTGGTGTCAATTCGTAGTCAGCCAAAGGATACTTAACATGGGTATGGTCGTCTGTAATTACCGCAAACGGCGTTACTTCTGAACCTGTTCCGGAAGTTGTCGGGATCGCAAAAATCTTTGTATGATTGGAATGATGGAATTTTGCAATACGCTTACGGATATCCAAGAATTTTTGTTGTAATTGGACAAAGACTTCACTGACTTTTTCATAGCTATCTAAAAATCCAGCCGGCTGGTCAATCGAATATTCATAAATATAACGTGCGATTTTAGCAGCATCCAATGCTGATCCGCCGCCCACTGCTAAGATTGTATCGGGTCTAAATTCCTGCATTTGTTGAGCAATTTCAATAGTTTGTCCTAAAGTCGGGTCTGGTTTTACTGAACTATAAATCGCAGTCTTGACTGGATTATCACGAACTTCTAATTGCTCATATAGTTTATCAACAAAGCCAAATTGAACCATCCCAGGATCGGCTACAATAAAGGCGCGCTCAATTGTTTCATATTCGTCTTGTAAATAAGAGATCGCATTTTTTTCATAGTAAACTTTTTCTGGCAAACGTACCCATTGTGGACGATTACGACGTTTAGCAACAGTTTTGATATTTAGTAAATCATTTGTTGATAGGTTATGAGACAATGAATTTTTCCCCCATGATCCTGTTCCGAGTGTCAGACTTGAACGCAAAGCATCCGTATATACATCACCAATCCCACCGATGGAATCTGGCTGATTAACGATCAATCGTGCAGCTTTGGTTTTTTCACCAAATTCTTTTACAAAAGGATCTACTTGGGAACCGATTTGCAAACCAGCATTGTGACCTGCACCTTGATAATCTAACAATTCACCTACAATTTCAACGCCTTCTTGACGATCTTTAGCTTTGTAAACCGAAAGTAGTAAGGACAGTTTTTCAGAAGATAATTTTTCACCGATATTGGCGGCATCTAATTCAAATAACATGACATCCTTACCTGCTGGCAAATTGATCCCAGCGTGTTCAGCAATCCATTTCGCCGGCATACCAGCAACTGCTCCGTTGACTCCATGTGTATCCGTGAAAACAAAGTCTTCTACTTTTTTATAGTCTGCTTTTGGTACTAAATAAGCACCTTTTTCTTGAATTTTTTTCAGCCATTCATCATAAACGGCTTCTTCGATCACCACTGAATTTTCAGTTGCGCAAATCATTCCATTGTCAAAGCGCTTGGATAAGAGCAAATCTTCCACGGCACGATCTAAATGAGCGGTGTGATCGACAAAAATCGCTCCATTACCGGCACCTACGCCCATTGAAGGATTCCCTGATTTCAAAGCGGCATTGACCATGCCCGGTCCACCAGTAGCTAAAATCGAAGCAATCTTTGGATTAGTGATCAAAGCTGTTGTATTTTCTAATGAAGGCACTTCGATCCATTGAATAATATCTTTAGGAGCGCCTGCTTTAACTGCTGCATCGTAAATAATTTGAGCCGCATGTGCTGAACATTTCTGTGCTTTTGGATGGAAAGCAAAAACGATCGCATTTCGTGTTTTTAAGGCTAAAATTGCTTTAAACATTGCCGTAGATGTTGGATTGGTGGTAGGCACGATCCCCGCTAAAACCCCTAAAGGAGCTGCGATTTTCACTTGACCTTTCACTTTATCTTCAGCAATCACACCAACTGTCTTGTCATCTTTAATTGAATGATAAACATTTTCTGTGGCAAAACGATTTTTTGTATCTTTATCTTCTACTACTCCACGGCCCGTTTCATCGACCGCTTCATGAGCTAATTCCAGCGCATGCTCTGAACCAGCCAGAGCTGCGGCATTCACAATCGCATCTACTTGTTCCTGATTAAAAGAAGCAAATTGCGCCTCAGCTTGTAAAGCTTTTTCAACCAAAACATCCGTATAATTAAAAGCTGCCTGCTCTTTCGTTTCTTCCTTCATGCTAACCTTCTTTTCTTTACGTTGCGGTGCTTTTTCCATTAAACGTCCCTCCAAAGTAATTGGTTTAATTTTAATTATGTGAATTAATTCACTTATTATAATACAATAAATACAGCTATAATTCAAGACTTTTTTTGTTAATTTTTTCACTTATCAGAAAAGTTGTGTTTCTTTTAACATAAATTCAATAAAAAAGTACAGATTTTAGTTGTAGCGTTTTCATTTTTGTATATAATAGATTATATATAAGTTGTTACGAAAAGGGGGAAAATTTATGCTAAACAAAAAGGAAGCAAATTGGAATGCCGGGTCGGAACAAGAACAATTTGCACAAAACCATGAGAACTTGTTCAGTCCCAAACTTGAAAATTTAACTGCTTTCAAAAAAAGAAAGAAAGGTGTCGCAGTTAATTTAGATCATTTAGCTAAAGAGATGTCCATTAACACTACCGCTGACTTTAATAAAGAAATCTTCGCAATTATTCCTTATGGCAAGAAACTTTGCCAATCTTTTATGCTTTATAAAGATGAGATCAACTTAATAGAGCAGACTTCGATTCAATTAGCTAAAAAGTATTTAGAAGAGAGTTGGCATATGGAAATGAAAAGTTATAAGGAAACCGTGGAAAGTTTTTTTGGTCAAATATTCAACAATATTCCTATTTCAAATTCTGACTATAGTCTAATGCCATTTAGTACCAAATTTCGACCTATGAAGTATCTTTGGATCAATCCTGGACAAATCTTTGACTTGCCATTATCAAAAGAAGTCGCTCCTACTATGATTGAATTGACCAACGGTTTTACCATTGAAGTGGATCGAAAAAAGCGACGCGTTATAGAAAAGATGAAACAGTCTTTTCTTACTCATGGTATCATTAAACGAGATTCAATTAACCAGCCAGTAAATATTACAATGGGATTATTAGAATATCTAGAAGTTAATTCTACCCAAATCACACGTCAGGCAGCAAAGAATTGTGAGTTTCAGCATATTCCAGGTTTTGCTCATACCTTTTTTAGCACTTACTCTGAATTACACGACAATCGTGTAATTAGCGACTTTCTCCGAGAAAAAGAAATCTATGAATAAACAAAAAGCAGGAACAGCTCCTGCTTTTTGTTTAAATTTTTTCAGCTAATTCTTTTAGATAATCTTTCAACGCTTCTTGAATTTCAGGATGAATCAAGCCATATTCAATATTAGCTTCCAGCATTCCTAATTTATTGCCTACATCATAGCGCTTGCCGCTAAACTCTTGGGCGAAAACTCTTTGGGTCTTATTCAACTGATCGATCGCATCTGTCAATTGGATTTCTCCACCTAAACCAGGTTTTTGCTGAGCTAAAATATCAAATATTTCAGGAGTCAATAAGTAGCGACCTATAATTGCCAGATCACTTGGAGCAGCTTCAGGCTGTGGTTTTTCAACAAAACTTTTTACGTCATACAAGCCTTTCATTACTTCGGCATTCGGATCAATAATACCATATTTGTTCGTTTCTTCGTGCTTGATCGGCATGACAGCTAAAGTAGCGGCTTTGGTTTTTTCATAATCATTGATCAGCTGTCTAGTCAAAGGAACTTGATCTACCATAATATCATCGCCCAGCATTACTACAAAAGGCTCATCGCCAACAAAAGCCTTGGCTTGTAAGACTGCATGGCCTAACCCTAAAGGCCGCTTTTGTCTGACAAAATGCAAGTTGATATCCGTTGTTTCCTCGACTAATTTTAGTAATTCAGTTTTCCCTTTTGACTTCAAATTCTGCTCTAATTCAACATTGGCATCAAAATGATCTTCAATCGGACGCTTGGCTTTACCTGTAACAACTAGAATATCCTCAATTCCTGATTCGATTGCTTCTTCTACAATAAATTGAATCGTCGGCTTATCAACAATCGGTAACATTTCCTTAGCAATTGCCTTGGTTGCAGGTAAAAATCTGGTTCCTAGACCGGCAGCCGGAATAACTGCTTTTCTTACTTTCATTTTATACACCTTTTCTTTTTAATTAAATTACCTTTATTATATCACAAATAAAAATTAAGCTAACAAAGTTTTTTTATTTATTTTCATTAAAAATTTTCTTTTGTAAACGACGAGCTGTCGGTGTATCCGCCAAACCGCCTTCTCCTGTTTCTCTGAATTTAGCCGGCATTTCAGAACCGACCTTATACATGGCTTCGATCACTTCATCAGGCGGAATCACACTTTTAATTCCGGCTAGAGCCATATCGGCAGAAATAAAAGCTTGCGAAGCACCCATAGCATTTCTTTTTACGCAAGGCACTTCTACTAAGCCCGCCACTGGATCACAAATCAACCCCATCATATTTTTGAGCGTGATCGCCAAGGCTTGGGCTGACTGGTAAGCACTTCCTCCTTGAGCTGAGACTAAAGCTGCCGCGGCCATTGCGCTAGCTGAACCGACTTCTGCCTGGCAGCCGCCTTCAGCTCCAGAGATCGAAGCATTATTGGCCATTACCAGACCAAAAGCGCCGGCGGTAAAGAGAAAATCCAGCTGCTGTTCATGGGTCAGAT
>DATGVB010000092.1:0-7410 GCA_035300805.1 Tetragenococcus sp.
ATTTAACACCAACCAGCTTACCATTTTCGTCTCCTAGGTATTCTACTGGGTTGGTCAACCAGTTGTATTCAATTCCTTCTTCAACTGAATGATGATATTCTTCTTCTCGAGCCGGTAATTCTTCTCTTGAACGACGATAAACGATCGTGACCTTGTCAGCCCCCAAACGTTTAGCAGAACGAGCTGCATCCATAGCAACATTTCCGCCGCCAAAAACAACAACATTACGGCCTCTTTCAACTGGGGTATCATATTTAGGAAAATCATAACCATGCATCAGATTAACTCTTGTCAAGAATTCACTTGAGGCAAAGACGCCTTTTAAATTAGAGCCTGGAATGCCAAGAAAATGAGGAGTACCAGCTCCAATAGCAATATATATTGCATCAAATTCATCACGAATTTCCTGCATGCTGATCGTCTTACCAACTACTACATTGGTTTGTACGTCAACTCCTAAATCTTTTATTTTTTGAATTTCTTTATTTACAATGTCTTTAGGCAGACGAAACTCTGGAATTCCGTAGCTCAAGACACCACCAGCTTTATGTAAAGCTTCAAAAACAGTTGCTTTATAACCTAACTTGGCTAAATCACCAGCAACCGTTAAACCTGAAGGGCCACCACCAATAACAGCAACTTTACCTTTATTTTGTTGAATTTCGACTGGTTCTGAATCTTGTTCCAAAGCCCAGTCAGCAACTAATCGTTCAAGTTTTCCGATAGCAACTGGTTCAAATTTTTTTGATCTACCCAGACGACAGACCATTTCACATTGTTTTTCTTGCGGGCAAACCCTACCACAGATTGCAGGTAAATTTGAATAACGATTGATGATACGATAAGATTCTGCCATATCTCCATCTTTGATTGCTTGAATAAAACCAGGTATATCGATCATTACTGGGCAATTCTGAATACAAGGAGCATCTTTGCATTGCAAACAGCGACTCGCTTCCAGCCTACCTTGTTCCATTGTATAACCCAAAGCTACTTCATCAAAATTATGGCTGCGAACTTCTGGATCTTGTTCAGCCATTGGAGTTTTATTATAGCTTCTTTTAGGCATCCGTATTCACCTTACCTTCAAATTCATTATAAGAAAGAGCTTCTTCTTCCTTATACTGGGCCATACGAGAAATAAATTGAGCCCAGTCAACTTCTTGTCCTAAGAATTCCGGACCGTCAACACAAGCGAATTTAATCGAATTATCGACTGTAACACGACAGCCACCACACATTCCTGTACCATCGATCATAATTGGGTTTAAGGACACATAAACAGGTACGTCATACTTGTCGGCCGTCAACGTACAGAATTTCATCATTACACTTGGACCAATTGCCCAAGCAAAATCAATTTTTTCTTTTTCAAAAATTTTTACCATTGCATCAGTAACAAGTCCCTTGTCACCTAATGACCCATCATCTGTCATAACATATAGCTCATCTGAAACAGCCCGACATTCATCTTCTAAAATAACCAGATCTTTAGTTTTAGCTCCTAAAATAGTAATTACACGATTGCCAGCTTGTTTTAAACCTTTAACAATTGGATAAAGAGCAGCGATTCCAACACCACCGCCAACAAGCATAACTGTACCATAATCTTTAATATCAGTTGCTTTACCTAAAGGACCCACGATATCTTGCAAAGCATCTCCATCGTTTAGTTTGGAAAGTTCTGCAGTTGATTTGCCAACCACTTGAAAAATCAGATGTATCTTACCAGCTTTTGAGTCACTATCTACAATCGTTAAGGGGATTCGCTCGCCCAGCTCGTCAATTCGTAGAATTACGAATTGACCAGGCTGTGCTTTTTTAGCGATTAGAGGAGCTTCGACCCAAAATTCAAATTCAGTTGCTGCAATTTTATTACAATTTGAAATCGTAAACACGATAATCCTCCTTGGCTATAAAGCCTTATACTAGGCTTTGACTAACGCTTCAACAAATTCTTTCAATTTTGCTTCGTCTTCTTCATCAGCATCGTTTTCAATTTTAACAACATCATGACCTTTTTTAGCCCCTGTTTCAGCAAATGCTTCATCAAATTCATCTGCTGCTGCACAGAAATAATCAGGATATAACTCGCTATCACCACTGCCAACAACGCCGTAAACTTTACCATCAAGTTCCTGGTCTGGTAATTCTTCCATAAAGTCTTCAAAGTCAAAAGGAAGTTCTCCATCGTTATAGGTATAAGTAGCTACTACACAAATATCTGCATCGTCAAAGAAATCTTCGTCAGCATCATCTGCTTCAACGCGTTCTACTTCAACATCCATGCTTGAAAATTGATTTTCCAAGATTTCAGAAATTCCTTCAGTATTGCCAGTCATACTTGCATACACGATTTTTGCCAATGTCATAATTATAACATCCCTTCTATTTTTTAAATTAGTCTTTTAGACCAATTATTACTAACTAAGTTTACTATATCACAATTATGGTATTTTTCAATATTTTTTTAGAGTAAATAAAACTTTTTTTAAATTCATTCTAATTATCAAAAAGAGGCAGAATCATTCGACTCTACCTCTAGACGATTTTCGACAGTGCGGTAACTATTCTCTTTAGAATCATTATAAACAACTTTTCACATAGTTTCAATAGCTTTTAGCAATAAACTGATCATAAGCTTCAGGCGAATCGATATCCAACAACTGATTATCAGCAAATTCTAAACAGATCCATTTATCTTTATGGCGATCGCGAACACTTCGGCCACCTTCATCACCTGTCAGACGAGTTAGTTCTGAAAAATAATCAGAACCGAAACACACTGGACCTTTGGCAATTTTTTGATAAAAAGGAACAACAATATGATGCACACTGCCATGATCGGCAATTTTCTGTAAACCCTCAATAGTAAGTAAAGGCTGATCGATCGGACAGAATAAAATCGCTTTTCCCATAGCTGTTGCAGTTCCTAAGCGTACACTACTGCTTTGTCCTTCTTTGCTGTGATAATTCAAGGTAACTTTTACACCCGCAGGAAACTGACATCTTTTTGCATCTTCTGGCTGGATCACTACAATAACTTCGTAAAAACCAGCAGCTAATGCTCGATCGATCGTATGCTCAAGAAATGTTTTTTTGTGAATGGGTAAAAACAATTTGCTTTTACCCATTCTTTTTGAAAAGCCACTGGCCATGATCACGATACTTGTCGTTTCGATCAAACGATCACTCCATTAGTTTATTTTTTCTTTTTCTTCTTTTGATAAGGAGTATTTTCAATCGGTAAGCTCGGTCTTAATTGTCCATCAAAAGCCAAGTAAGCACCAGCAACTGCAGGAGCTGTCGGAATAGTGGATAATTCGCCGACACCCTTCATACCATAAGCTACACCTTCGTGAATCCCGGGTGCTTTTACGAAAGTAGTCTTAATAGGCGGGATCTTAGTCGCATCCATCAGTCCTAAATTAGCATAGTGGGCTTTGACATAGCCTTGATCCATCAAGAACTGTTCTGAAAGTGCATATCCCAGGCCCATCACAACACCACCGTCAACTTGTCCTGAAGCAGCACGGGGGTTGGCAACTTGACCCATATCAAAAGCCGAAGTAATTTGAGCTAATTTTCCTTTTTTATCTAATTCGACAACTTGAGCGCAATAACCATAGCCAACGTGGCTGACTGGATTCTTCTTATCAGAATTTAGCGGGTCGGTCTTAGGTGAAAATTCACCATAATATTCCATCCCTTCTAACACTTCCAATGAATATCCCATGTCCAAAGCAACTCTCAATTGAGCAGCCGCGCGGCGGATCGCTTCGCCCGCAAACACCGATTGTCGTGAAGCAGTAGTTGTTTCTGAGTCTGGCGTACGACGTGTATCCGGTCCTTCAATTACGATCAAGTCTGGTGAAACATTCAAAGCTTCCAAAGCTACTTGGGCTGCTACTGTCTGAATACCTTGGCCGATATCTGCAGCACTGGTTCTTACATGGATCTTACCAGCTTCAACAGAGACAATGGCACGTCCTGTATCCGGTAGTCCTACCCCAATTCCGCTATTTTTAAAGAAGCTTGCGATTCCAACAGCACCTTCAGCATTTTCATAAGTATCTTTAACTTCTAATAGACATTCTTTAAAAGCACAGTTTTTCGATGCAATCTGATTATTAGTTAAGATGTCCCCTGGTTCAACCGCATTTTTATAGCGAATTTCCCAAGGTGAAATGCCTACCTTTTGAGCTAACAGATTAAGATTGTTTTCAATTGCAAAAGCACTTTGACAAACACCAAAGCCACGGAAAGCTCCACACGGTACATTATTGGTATAGATAGCAAATCCTTCAATATCAACATTGTTATATTTATAAGGACCTGCAGCGTGAGTACAAGCTCTTTGTAGAACGGGGCCGCCTAGAGATGCATAAGCGCCTGAATCAGCTTTTAAGACTGCCTTCATGGCTGTTAAATTACCATCTTCATCACAGCCTGTAACAAAATCCATTTCCATTGGATGCCGTTTTGGATGGGTCATCAAACTTTCATCACGCGTCATCAATACTTTGACTGGCTGTTTTAACAGATAAGCAGCCAGACAGGCATGGTGTTGTACAGACATGTCTTCTTTACCACCAAAGCCGCCGCCGATCAATTGAGCTTGAACATGAACTTGTTCTTTATCCAAGCCAAGCATGCGGGCGCATTCGCGTTGTTCATCGTAGATTCCTTGTCCGGCTGACCATAACAGCACGCCATCATCTTCTGGCATTGCAATTGCACATTCCGGTTCCATAAATGCATGTTCATTAAATGGAACTGAGTAGTGCTCAGAAACCACATATTTTGAATTTTTCAAAGCTTCATCAGAATTCCCACGAACTACATGTTCATGAGACAAGATATTGCCTTTCGGATGGATCTTTGGTGCATCTTCAGCCATACCTTCTTCAGCACTAAGAACTGGTGTTAATTCTTCATACTCAATTTCTACCAGATCTTTAATTTCATTAAGCGTATCTTTATTCTTAGAAACAACCAATACGATCGCATCACCGACATAACGAGTAATTTCTCCTTCAGGAATCATCACATCCCAATCAGAGATAAATTCCAAGTGACCGATCTTATTGTTACCGGGCACATCTGCAGCAGTAAATACTGCAGCGCAATCCGGATGTTCCTTAGCTTTTGTCGTATCAATATGCAAAACTTTTGCGCGCGGGTAAGCACTCCGAACAGCTGAAGCATGCAACATACCTTCAACTACAATATCATCAACATATTTACCTGTTCCCAAGGTCTTTTCTACAGCATCCACACGCTGGAAATCGCTTCCCAAATGTCCATCAGACTGCTCCTCAGGAATTGGCGTTTCTTCACGTAACATATCTGCAGCTATTTGAATCGCTTCGATAATTTTTACATAACCTGTACAACGGCAAATATTACCACGGATTCCTTTGCGAATATCCTTTTCATCAGGTTCAGGCTTTTTGTTGAACAGACCTACTGCTGACATTACCATACCTGGAATACAAAAACCGCATTGTACCGCGCCAGTTTTGGCAAATGCATAAGCAAAAACATCTTTTTGTCTTTGGCTTAACCCTTCAATTGTGGTTACTTCTTTACCTGCTAATTTTGATAGCGTAAACAAACAGCTTTTGGAGGCCTTACCATCAATAAGTACAGTACAAGCACCGCAGGAACCGCTATCACAACCGTTTTTGGCTCCAGTAAGTCTCAGATCGTCTCTTAAAAAATACATTAACTTTTTATCTTCTGCACAAGTTACTTCATTTCCGTTTACTTTTAATGAATACACATTTAACACACCCTTATTATAAAATGACCTCATTCACATTATAACATCCAAAAATATTTTTTTAAACGGATAACTAATTTTAAGGTTGACTTTAAGTGAGAATCGTTCTCTTTTAGATAACGCTTACTAAGATAGCGTTTTTTTACGCAATACTTTCAAAAATATAGCGGTATGACAGGCTTTCTTAATACTCAGTCAGTTGTCAGTTGCGCTTAGGAATAAATTTTACGATCCTGATTTTAACTGAAAATACGATGAATCAGCAACGCTTTATTCTTCTAAAAAAATAAAAAACAAGCCTAATAAACTGCTTGTTTTTAATAACAGATCAATAAATTAACGAATCAATTATTTCAGATCACTTTCAAATATCTCAGTAAAACATTGGCTGACATATTTTTCAGATTTTTCTTTAAAACGTTCATACTTTTCGGCTAAGTCTTTACCTTCGGCAGTTAACTGTGAACCCCCACCTTGAGTTCCGCCTACTTGCGATTCGATCAATTTTGCTCCCCACTGCTTTTCAGCTTTTTGTACGATTCGCCAAGCCTTATTATAGGACATATTCATTTCTTGAGCAGCTTTACTTAAGGAACCATTTTTTTCCACTAAAACAAGCACATCAGATACTCCAGGGCCAAAAAAAATCTCCCCCTTCTTGAGCCGTAAGGTCATTTTATAAGTTAACTGATCTTTTTTTGTCATAATATCCCTCCGATATATAGTTTATAGATAACGCTATTAAAAGAAAAGCGATTTTTTCAAATCGCTTTTCTAACGCTTTAACCTACCGTATCACTTGCTTTAGGTTTATTCAGAATAAGATTTAAAATAACTGCTAAAATAGCTGTTAAAATAACTTCTGAATTACCAAAAATCGTAGTTACCCAATCAGGGAAACCAGCAAGCACACCTTCAGATAAAGCAATTCCGATACCAAAAGCTAAGGAAGTTCCAACAACAACCTTGTTTTTTTGCGTTAAACCAGCATCATTGACCATGCTCATCCCATTCATTGCAATAGTAGCAAAGACTGAGATCGTAGCACCACCGATGACAGATTGAGGAATTGTTGTCAAAATAGCAGCAATCTTAGGTAAAAATCCTGCTACTAAGAGAATTCCTGAAGCTAACGCAAAGATATATTTATTGATTGCTTTAGTGGAAATAACTAAACCTACATTTTGACCAAAAGTAGCACATGGAACAGAACCGAAGACACTACCCAAAGCATTGGCAAATCCACTACCCATAATCGCACCAGATACTTCTTTATCTGTCGGCTGACGGTCCATAGCGCCAAATGTTGTACCGGTTGTCTGACCAATCGTTTGTACTGCATCAACTAAATACATGACAACCAAAGTGGCGATCGCAACGGGCTGAAAATCCATTCCGAAGTGTAATGGCAAAATCGGCTGAATGATACCTGCATCACCTACTGGCGCAAAGTCAACCATACCTAACGCTAATGAAAGGATATAACCGATGATCATGCCCACTAACATGGATGATAGTTTTAAGAAACCTTTTCCAAAATTATTTAAATAAAATACAATAACAAAAGTGATCAATGCCACTAACCAGCTCTTCCAAGAACCAAAACCAGCATTTCCTACACCACC
>DATGVB010000093.1:0-3285 GCA_035300805.1 Tetragenococcus sp.
AGATTTACCTAGATAAATTTTACATGTCGCAAAGGATAATAAACAAAGCGGGCTTTACCTAAAATTTCATCCGCTGAAATAGCGCCAAATGAACGACTGTCTTTTGACAAACGCCGATTATCTCCTAATACAAAATAACTATCCTTACCCAATTTATTGACTTCCATCAGTTCTTTAAAATCAAAGTCATAGGTGTATGGCAGTGTGTCCTTATCTGCTTTTAAATTTTCAGCTAAAAAAGGTTCAGCTGTTTTTTTTCCGTTGACATAGAGCTGGTCACCTTTATAGGAAACTGACTCACCTGGCAGACCAATCACCCTTTTTACATAGGTTGAACCATCTGCTTGTTTAAAAACGACTACATCAAAACGTCGGATCTTGGACATTTTTTCAACGACAACCATATCTCCTTGAGTTAGCGTATTTTCCATTGAGTTACCTGAAACAGGGAGCGGGATCAATAAGAAGCCACGAATCAAAAGAGCCAAGATTCCAGCAATAAATATATATTTTATTATTAACCAAAATCTTTCAAGAAATTGTTCTTTACTCACTGATCGTTCACTTCCACTTATTTTTATTTCGTTAATTCATCAATTGCTTTTTGATACATCGGATCATTTTTCTGTAATTTTTCTAAAATAGCTTTTTCAATCGCTGAAATCGTTGCTTTATCGGCTTTAGCTGTCTGTTTCAAATCATTTTTTTGCTGGAAATCTTTAATTGCACTTGCAGTCGTATCATTAAAACTTTGTCCTTTGGTCTGATAACCCAAAGCTTTTAAGAAGGTATTCAGATTTTTTACATTATCAGATGCGTCACCCTTTTGTAAAGTTTGTGTCTGATCTAAAGGGGGCAAGTAAGCATAAGCCGGAAAGTCGGCTTTAATGGTCGGCTTGACGCCTTTTTCATTGATCCATTCCCCTTTAGGAGTCAGCCATTTTTGCACGGTCATCTTGACTTCACTCTGATCGCCGAATTCATTTACCGTCTGCACAGTTCCCTTACCAAATGTCCGAGTACCGATAATTGGAATGTTGGCTGATTCTTTTAAAGCCGCCGCAAAAATCTCTGCGGCTGAAGCACTATTTTTATCTACAATTACAGCAGTCGGCTCATTCACCTTAAAACCACCATCCAGATCTTTAGAAGCCGTTGTTTTAGCGAGAACTTCATCGCCCTTACCAAATTTAACGATCGTTTTCCCGTCTTTTAAGAACATACTTGCCATCTCTTCTACTTGGTCTAGATAGCCCCCTGGATTGCCTCTTAAATCAATTACAAAGGAAGTGGCGCCTTTTTTTCGTAGTGCCTTGATGGCTTTTTGCAATTCTTCTGCTGTATTTTCATTAAAGCTGGCAATTTCAATGGACCCGACTTTCTTATTATCTTTATCTAATTGATACTCTAAAGAAGCCAGCGGGATCTTGTCTCGTTTAATTGAAACATTGAAGGTTTCATCCTCTCTTTCAATGACCAATTTAACTGTTGTCCCTTTTTTGCCGCGAATTTTTCTGACTACATCATTCAAGTCTTTACCGGCTGTTTTTTTACCATCAACTTTAATGATTTTATCTTTTGCCTGTAAACCAGCTTTTTCAGCTGGACTGCCTTTGATGGGTGCTTCAACAACTTCAGGTTGCTTATCCACCAAAGTCAAAGTCGCACCGATCCCTTCAAATTCACTCGATAGCGAACTGTTAAAGTCAGCAGCATCCTGCTGGCCCAGATAAGTGGTATAGGGGTCATCCAAAGAATCGGTCATTCCCTGTAAAGCCCCTTCGATCAACTTGTCGTTATCAACATCTTTATAATAATTTTCTTTTATATCATCATAAAGAGCATGGACTTTCTTCAAATCGTCATTGGAAGCATTGCTTGCCACAAAGCTCTCTCTAGAGCTACCCCAATAAACCAGACCACCAGCTAGAACTGCCATAATGATCATTGAAAAAATATATACTTTTAAAGAAACTTTTTTATTTTTCATGCTTTGCCTCGCTTACTAATGGTTATTTTCCAGATACTTTTGCCAGACTCGATCAAAGATATCCATATTCGGCAGATAATCTACCGTTAATTCCAAATAATTGGAAATTTCTTCGTAGCTTTCACTATGCTTGGGAAATTGAATATCTTGACTGGCATCATTGGCAAAGACTTGGATCTCATCGGTTGGATCCGGACCTTTTAGAGTCATTAAATAATGATAGAAACTACGCGTCATTCTTTCCAAAACTCCTTTGCAAAACGTGCTCTAGGGGCATGGTTTAAAGCATAGTTTCCAGGATTTTTCTTATAATAATCCTGATGGTAACTCTCTGCCGGATAAAACGTCTGGGCAGCTTCGATCGTTGTCACAATCGGGCGGTCAAAACGGCCGCTGTCTTGAAGAGCTTGACGGCTTTGCTGAGCAATTTTCTTTTGCTTTTCATTAGTATAAAAAATTACTGGTCGATAATTATCCCCCCGATCCTGGAACTGACCAAAGGCATCAGTTGGATCGGTCTGCTGCCAATAAGTCTCTAATAGTTTCTCATAGGAGAAGACTTCCGGATCATAAACAATTTCAACTGCTTCAGTATGCCCAGTCAGCCCACTACAGACTTGTTCATAAGTCGGATTTTCTACGTGTCCGCCAGTATAACCCGACGTAACGGAGATGATCCCTGCCTGCTGGTCAAAAGGCTGGACCATACACCAGAAACAACCCCCGGCAAAAATAGCTTTTTCTTTCATCAAAAACACCACCTATTCTTTCTTATCACTAGGTAAGTATAAACTTACCTGAATATCATCTTCAACTAAATTGATTTTCTCTGCTTTTACAAAAAGTCCGTTATCCATCTTAAATTGATCCAGACGCAATAAAACAGTTTGTTCTTTGGTGTCAAACTGGACCCATTTGGGAAATTTAAAGTTCTTTTCGATCATAGACATTACCTGTTTAATAGGTAAACTTAAAGTTCCAATTGACAGGCTGTCGGCTTTTAATAAAACATTGCCATCATCAGTTACAAAGGGATCAAAATACAGATAAAAAGTAATTGGCTGTCCCAATATTTTAAATTGGCCAGTTAACAGTGCCTGATTTTCCAGCCTGAACTGATAAGTCACATCAGCTTTTTTCTGATAATTTTCCAAATAAAAATCCATCAGCGAATTAAGCTGGTCTTTACTACTCTGGACAGATAAAACGGGCGTGCCAGCTCTTTTACTGTTGGTAGCTGACGGTATATCTTCTCTAATTTGACCGGCACGATAAAAGAAAAAACCCGCCGAACC
>DATGVB010000094.1:0-9018 GCA_035300805.1 Tetragenococcus sp.
CGTATCTGTCAATAACACTTTTTTTTGGGCCAAGACCCACTGACTTAAGGCATCTGCGCCTTTTTCATCTAAGATGTTTTTAGCTGTCTGAACTTCTTGTGCTGGAAACTGGCGGGGTAGTCGTGCTTCTTCATAAAAAGGTTTTTCCTTTTTACCAATACCAGGAAAACCATTCACTGTAATTTCACCAATATATTTCATCGTCTTATTACCGCGATCGCGAGTCCGATCAAACACAAACAATTCGGGGGTACTGTCGATAAAGGTGGTCGTCGCCTTGCCTGAACGAAATTCAGGATGAGCAATCACATTTTTTAAAAAGGGAATATTCGTTTTCACACCACGAATTCTAAATTCCTTTAGACAGCGTGCCATTTTAGCAATCGTCTGATCAAAAGTTGACGCATGTGTACAAACTTTAACTAAAAGTGAATCAAAATAGGGGGTAACTTCCGCACCAGCATAAGCATTACCTACATCTAAGCGAATGCCAAAACCACCTGGCGAACGATAAGTGTCGATCTTGCCAGTGTCAGGCATAAAACCATTCAATGGATCTTCAGTGGTGATCCGACACTGGATGGCTGCTCCTTTAAGATTAATATCAGCCTGCTGAGGCAAGCCAATTTCTTTATGCAGTTTTTTGCCTTGAGCGATTAAAATCTGACTGGTAACAATATCGACATCCGTGATCATCTCAGTGATCGTATGCTCGACTTGTACGCGCGGATTGACTTCGATAAAGTAAAATTGATCCTTTTCCACTAAAAATTCAACCGTTCCAGCATTTACATAACCTACATGCTTCATTAGCTTTACAGCTGCATCACAAATTTTCTGGCGCAGCTGATCGGACAAAGAAACACAAGGAGCTACTTCGATTACTTTTTGATGACGCCTTTGAACAGAACAGTCTCTTTCAAAAAGATGAATGACATTGCCGTATTGATCAGCTAAGATCTGAACTTCAATATGTTTAGGGTCCGCGATATATTTTTCCACATAGATTTCGTCATTGCCAAATGCTGCTTTGGCTTCACTTTTAGCTCGCGCATAACCCTCTTTTGCTTCCTTTTCATCATGCGCAACACGCATGCCACGACCACCGCCGCCTAAAGAAGCCTTGATCATAATGGGATAACCATTTTTTTTGGCAAAGTCAATCACTTCAAGCTCATTTTCAACTGGACCATTACTTCCGGGAATCGCTTTAATACCAGCCTGTTGGGCTGCTTGCTTAGCCTTGATCTTATCCCCAAAAATATCTAAATGATGAGGCGTCGGACCGATGAAAACAATTCCTTCTGCCTGACAGCGACGGGCAAATTCAAGATTTTCTGATAAAAAACCATAGCCAGGGTGGATTGCCTGTGCACCAGATTCTTTGGCAATGCGAATAATATCGTCTATATCCAAGTAAGCATCAACGGGTTTTTTACCTGGGCCCACTAAATAGGCTTCATCTGCTTTGAAACGATGGACCGAATACTCATCTTCTTTGGCATAGATCGCCACAGTCTCGATGCCTAATTCGACACAAGCTCTAAAGACACGAATCGCAATTTCACCACGATTGGCAACCAGAATTTTTTTCATCTAAACAACTCCTTAATGAATTCCATTTTTATTGATTATAATAGTTAAAAAGCTGAAAAACAAGTCCTCACTTATTTTTCAGCTTCTCTATTGGCGACAACAGCGGTTGCCAGACTCTGTTTTTTTTCATCGGCACTGATATTTAAAACAAAGCCGATACTGATAGAAAACATCAGTAAACTAGATCCCCCTTGACTGATGAAAGGAAAAGTGATTCCCGTTAAAGGAATAATTCCTGTGATCCCGCCTAAATTGACGAAAACAGAAATCAAAAACAAAGAACCGATCCCAATACACATCAATGAATTAAAAGGATCTTTAGAACGTATCCCAACTAAAAAAATACGTGCAACCATATAAAAAAGAACCCCTAAAATTAAAATTGCAACAATTAAACCCAGCTCTTCCACAACAATGGCAAAAGCATAGTCAGTATGTGCAAATTGTAAAAAACCTTTTTTCTGAATACTATTGCCCAATCCGCGACCAAATAATCCGCCATTAAATAAAGCATAATAACCATGGACTAACTGATGGCCTTCGTCATATTCATATAAAAAAGGATTGCGAAATACAGCAAAACGTGAAATCACGTGTGTCGGCAAAAAAAGTTTTCCTACAGTATTTACGATAGAAACGCCAATCACACTTCCGGCAACCCCGAAAATCAAGGTAAGAAAAGTATAGATATAGTTAATTCCACTAGCCAAGAGCATAACTCCTACCAGTAAGAATATAATCGCTGCATTCCCAAAGTCAGGATAAAAAAACAACATGACCATCGGAATCACCATAATGATCAGCATGCGCTTTATGCTATCGATAAAATCGCTCTGAATCGTACTCTGTCGATTAGCCAAGGTCACTGAAAAATACCATATAGCAGCAAATTTCAAAAATTCCACCGGTTGGATCGTCCCGATACCAGGTAATTGGATCCAGCCATAAGCATTATTAACAGGCTCAAAGAAAAAAGCTAACAGCATCAAGGCCAGAATAAAGGCAAGCGTAGGAAAAATCAAGGTCCTGCTCCGTAAAACCTGAGCTTTTAAGCGATAGATAATAAAGATAAACAACAGGCTCACTAGCCAGAAAGCAAACTGCAGCAGAGCCTGATGCGCTGGATTTTTACCTTGTTCGATCATTACATAAGAAGTAGTACTATAAACCATCATTAAACCGAGAATCGTCAAAATCAAATAAGGAACAAGGATCCCCCAGTCTAAAAAATGTCTTTTTTTAATCTTGTTAGGCAATAACTAGCCCTCCTCACCATTATGAGGAGATTTATTTTCTTCATAAACATCATTATATAATTGATTCAAGTCACGTTCTAAATCACTCAACAAGGCTTGTCCGGTCTCATTAGAAATAATCCCTAAACGTACTGAAAAAGAAACTTGGCGTGAAAAACCGTACATTTGTGTATCAACAACTTCTTCAAAAGCCTTACATTGAGCAATACACAAACGATTCTGCTGATTTTTGATCAACATTTTGATTCGATCCGCATCTTCATAAAGCAACTCTAAAGCCAATTCCGAAGAGATAGCTTCCATGGTAATCCCTCCTATTCTTATAAAATTTATTATAGCACAAATTTTTGGAAAAGTGAGTGCCTGCTGTGAGCAAATTTAAAAATTTTTTTTGCTACATACAAAAAACTGAAGGCTCACACCTTCAGTTTTACTTAATCTTCTTGTTTTTTCTTTTTCTTCGCTGCTTTTTCACGTGCTGATTTATCCAAAATTTGTTTGCGCAGACGAATGCTTTCTGGCGTTATTTCACAATATTCATCATCATTTAAAAATTCAATGGATTCTTCTAAAGTCAAGATACGAGGACGTTTGATCGTAGCAGTCTGATCTTTAGTCGCTGACCGGACATTGGTCATCTGTTTGGCTTTGGTGATATTGACTGTCAGATCCTTTTCGCGAGCATTTTCGCCGACGATCATACCTTCATAGACTTCAGTATTAGGTTCAACAAAAACCGTGCCCCGTTCTTCTACATTCATTATCGAATAAGTAGTCGCTTTGCCTGTATCAATTGATACTAAAGCCCCGCGACTTCTACCACCAATCTGCATTTGCAGCATTGGCAGATACTGGTCAAAAGTATGGTGCATGATACCATAACCACGTGTCATAGATAAGAATTCATTATTATAACCAATTAATCCACGTGCAGGCGCTAAAAAGATCAGACGGACCTGCCCGTTACCTTCATTGATCATATCTTGCATTTCGGCATGACGTTGGCCCAGTGATTCGATCACAGAACCCATATATTCTTCTGGTGTATCAATTTGAACGCGTTCAAAAGGCTCGCATTTCACACCGTCAACGATTCGCTCGATTACTTCTGGACGAGAAACCTGCAATTCAAAACCTTCGCGGCGCATCGTTTCGATCAAAACAGATAAATGCAGTTCCCCCCGGCCTGAAACTGTCCAGGCATCAGGTGCGATTTCATCAACCCGTAAAGAAACATCTGTTTGTAATTCTGTCATCAAACGTTCTTCAATTTTACGCGCTGTAACAAATTTACCTTCACGACCCGCAAAAGGTGAATTATTAACTAGAAAATTCATTTGTAAAGTTGGTTCATCAATATGCAGGATAGGCAATGCTTCCTGATGGTCTACCGGTGTAACTGTTTCACCGACAAAGATATCTTCCATCCCGGAAACAGCAATCAGATCTCCTGCCTGAGCTGCTTGTATTTCGACTTTCTTCAGTCCGAAGAAACCAAATAATTTGGTTACCCGGAATTTTTTAATTGTACCGTCTAACTTCATTAAAGCAACATTATCGCCAACTTTAATACGACCGCGGAATACACGACCAATACCGATACGACCTACATATTCATTATAATCTAACAAAGAAACTTGAAATTGCAGAGGTTCATCACTATTATCAACCGGTGCAGGAATATGTTTAACGATTGTATCAAAAATTGGATCCATTGTTTCTTTCTGGTCTGCAGGATCCTCTGAATAACTAGAAGTTCCATTTAAAGCAGAAGCATAAACCACAGGAAATTCTAATTGTTCATCATCAGCACCTAATTCAATAAATAATTCCAGCACTTCATCTACCACAACTTCTGGTTGAGCAGCTGGTTTATCAATCTTATTGACAACAACGATGGGGGTTACATTCTGTTCCAAAGCTTTTTTCAAAACAAAACGAGTCTGCGGCATTGTACCTTCATAAGCATCTACTACAAGTACAACTCCGTCGACCATTTTCATGATACGTTCTACTTCACCACCAAAATCGGCGTGTCCCGGTGTATCCATAATATTAATACGCGTATCCTGATAGTCAACTGCTGTGTTTTTAGCTAAAATTGTAATGCCGCGTTCTTTTTCTAAATCATTTGAATCCATAGCTCTTTCGGCTAAGTGGTCTCTAGCTCCCAAAGTATCAGATTGTTTTAATAATTCGTCTACTAATGTTGTTTTCCCGTGGTCAACGTGGGCGATAATGGCTACGTTGCGAACGTTATCTCTATATTTCAATGTTCCTTACTCCTTTTAGGGCAAAATGCTTCCATTATTATTCATAAATAAATGAATTTTTGCCATTTGACTTTTCACTCGACAAATCATTATAACAAATATACTTTCTGAAAACTAGTGAAAACCTTTCAAATTTTTAAATTTATTAAAATTTCATCGAATACAATCCTCAATTGCTGAAAAAGTAGCTGGTGTAGCTGCAATTACTCTTTCCCGATGCGAAAATTTCAAAGGTCCGCCTTCAATATTTGTCACTTTAAAGCCTAATTTCTCCAACATTACTTTACCAGCTGCATAATCCCAAGGCGCTAAATTGGAGATATAAGCATTTCTTTTTCCCGTCATAAGATTGATCAGTTCCACCCCGGCACAACCTGACATACGTACTCCCATCGAACGATCAACAATATCCTGCAGATGGTAAAGATTCTTGCGATAAATACTGGAGTTCATCCCGATCAGACTTTCTTCTAAAGAAAGGTCTTCAGGTGGATCCAGACGTTCTTCATCTTTAAAAACGCCGACTTCAGGTCCTCCCCAAAGTAAAACGTCTTTCATCACATCATAAATAAAGCCTAGTTTCTCTTCGTTATCTTCTATTACCGCAATCATGATACAGAAATTTTCTTTTTCTAATACAAAATTCATGGTCCCATCAATTGGATCGATCACAAAAACTCTTCCGGAAAAATCAGTCAGTTTATCTTGTCCGTTTTCTTCTCCCAGTATTTTTGCTGCTGGATCAAAACGATGAATCCGTTCAATCAGAAAATCCTGAATCATTTTATCGACATTGGTCACTAAGTCAGTTCTGCTTGCTTTAGTAGCAATAACTAGATCATTTTTCTTTATTTCATTTTTTATGATAGCGGAAGCTTGATAAATCCAATTTTTAATCTCACTAATCAGAATTTGCATCTTATTCTCCCTTCATTTTTAGTTTTTTAAAAGAATTATTTTTCGCAGTCGCAAGTGTATGATATAAGGAATAACCGGTAAGCTCTTCAAATTCACGACCCAGCCGTCTTTGTTCCCCCACACTTTTGGCGACGCTTTTAAAAGCCTGATATTTTTCTAGAAATTCTTTATTATCTATCCCTTTTTCGTAAGCATCTTCTAAAGCCTGGTATAAATCAACAACTTTGACGATTTCTTCGGTCGTCCAATTTAAATCAAGCGGATACTGATAGTTCTCTTTCATAATAACAACTCCTCACTATCTTCTAGTCTATCACATCACACTTCATCTAGCTTAAAAAGTGTAAAAAAACTTCTTGAAATCTTTTTAAGATCTCAAGAAGTTTTTTATTCCTTATTAAGCATGGATCGGCAGTCCGAGAGCCAATTCAGAAGCATCCATTACAATTTCACCTAAAGAAGGATGAGGATGAATCGTCAAAGCGATATCTTGGGCATTCATTCCCGATTCAATTGCCAGACATAATTCCGAAACCATATCAGACGCACTGACACCTGCAATTTGAGCACCGATCAAAACATCATCATCAATCGTTGTAACTAAACGTATGAATCCTTCGGTCTTATCAAGTGATAAAGCACGGCCATTACCAGCAAATGGGAACTTATGAGCCTTAGCATCAATTCCGGCAGCCTTGGCATCTTTAATCGTCATTCCTACAGTTGCCAGCTCAGGATCAGTAAAGGCAACTGCCGGCATCGCTTTATAATCAACAGCCACCTTCTTGCCAGAAATAGCTTCAGCAGCAATCTTGCCTTCGTAACTAGCTTTATGCGCTAAGGCAGCTCCTGCCACTATATCACCGATGGCAAAAATATTTTTAATATTCGTCCGTCCTTGTTGATCTACTGGAATCAAGCCTTTTTCACCAATTTCAATGCCAGCTTGCTCTAAGCCCATTTCAGCGGTATTAGGCCGACGCCCGACCGTCACCATTACATAATCTGCGGTAACACTATCCTCTTTACCATCAACGGCATATTTTACTGTCACACTATCGCCGTTATCTACAGCTTCTTTAGCCATCGCACTAGTAATGATCTTCACACCTTTTTGTTTGAAGTCACTTTCAACCAGTTTGACCATGTCTTTTTCATAAGTTGGCAAAATCTGCGGCGTACCTTCAATGATCGTTACTTCAGCACCTAAGTTAGCATAAGCACTACCTAGTTCAGCACCGATTACTCCACCGCCGATAATTGCTAATTTTTCAGGTACTTTTTCTAGTGCCAAGCCCCCAGTAGAATCAATGACCCGTCCGCCAAATTTAAATCCAGGAATTTCAATGGGACGAGATCCGGTTGCAATGATCGCATTATTAAAAGAATAGGTTTGAGCAGAATCCGGATGCATTACTCGCAGATTATGGTCATCAACAAAGAAAGCCTCTCCTTCTAAGATTTCTACTTTGTTTTTCTTAAGCAGCATTTTAACTCCGGAAGTCAACTTATTGACCACTTGTTGATCTTTCCAGGCTTGTGTTTTAGTAAAGTCTAATTTGACATTTTCACTAGAAACTCCAAAGACTTCTGAATCCTTGGCATCATGCAGATGATGACCAGCAGCAATCAGAGCTTTTGACGGGATACATCCCACATTCAAGCAGACACCGCCGATATATTCTTTCTCAATAATAGCCACTTTTTGTCCCATCTGACTTGCGCGGATGGCGGCCACATAGCCACCAGGTCCCGCACCAACCACAACTGTATCTAATTCGATAGCAAAATCTCCTACTACCATTTTTCTATCATCCTTCCATTAATAACAATTCTGGATCATTCAACAAACGTTTAATATTGTTCATTGCTTTTTGAGCAGTCGCACCATCGACAATGCGATGGTCAAAGCTCAATGATAATTTCATCATACGGCCGACAACGATTTCTCCTTCATCATTTACGATTGGTTCTTGTTTGATCGTACCCACACCTAAAATTGCAACTTCAGGATAGTTGATAACTGGAGTAAACCAAGTGCCGCCAACTGAACCAATGTTACTAATGGTGATCGTACCATTACGCATATCTTGTGCTGCTAATTTACCATCATGAGCTTGTCCCGCTTTTTCATTGATTTCATCGGCAATCGCAAACAAACCTTTACGATCTGCATCTTTAACATTCGGTACATACAAACCATGATCTGTATCGGTCGCAATACCGATATTATAATAATTTTTATAAACGATCTCTTGTGCTTTATCATCGATTGAAGCATTTAATACTGGGAATTTCTTGACCGTAGCTACTAAAGCTTTTACTACATAAGGTAAGAATGTCAGTTTCGTACCATTTTCAAGTGCCACTGGTTTAAATCTCTTTCTTTGATCCCAGAGTTTAGAAACTTCCACCTCGTCATGTAAAGTTACATGAGGAGCTGTATGCTTACTGTTGACCATTGATTTAGCAATAGCTTTGCGTGTTGGCGTCATTTTTTCACGCGTTTCCAGATCTTCCATATCAGACTGAAATGCTTTAGCTGGAGCAGCTGCTTTTGCTGCCGGTTTTTCGGCAGTTTCTTCAGCGGCTTTTTCCTCTTGTTTAGCTGGAGTTCCACCAGTAGAGACAAAGCTTTCAATATCTTCTTTGGTCACTCGTCCGCCTTTGCCTGTTGGCGTTATCTTTGTAATGTCAACATCTTTTTCACGGGCAAATTGCCGAACTGACGGCATTGCCAGCACTCGTTTATTAGGATCACTAGCTGTGACAACATTATTATCTGCACTAGCCGACTTGTTATCAGTTTTATTAGCTGCAGTTTTTTCAACTGGAGCAGCGCTAGCATTATTATGGCCAGGCGCGTCAATCTGGACAAGCACATCGCCGACACTGGCAGTCGTTCCTTCGTCTACCAGAATCTTTTTGATCGTCCCAGTCACAGGAGAAGGAATTTCTTCTACTGATTTATCATT
>DATGVB010000095.1:0-2098 GCA_035300805.1 Tetragenococcus sp.
TCTGATTCCTCCTATTATCGAAAAACTTAAAATTATTCTTGCTTCATTTTGCTCAAGAAATTGGATACGCTGCCAAATTTCTACTAACAAATAACTCATTTCCATTAATACCCTGTTTTAGTAATCATCTCCTTTAGTCTATTTACTTGATAAAAGCAAAATTTTTATTTCTTTCTTTATCATAAGTATAACCTCTAGTAAATTTAATTTCAAATATTTAGTAATATTCAATGAAATTAAATTTAATATATAGACTTTTAAAACCACTCTTTAAATCAAGAGTGGCTGATAAATCACTGGTGTCGCATAAATTAAGATAGAATATTCTGACGATTTGTTTTTCCGGAAAAGCTCCAAAAAAGGAATGCTGGCGCAAAGGATGACTATTTCCAGAAAATTTTCAGCGATATTTCAATTTTTCAAAAAGTGACATCATCTATTTTCTGCTGCTTAAGTAGGCACTAATCTTTCCAGCCATTCTTCTGCTGGCTTGAAAAGCAAATAACGTAGGTACCGTTTAATTTGAAAAGTCGTTGCGGAAGTTCCTGTCTCCAATTTTATTAAGTAAGTCAGTAAACTAGCAATCATCGCCAGGATCAGCTGATTGGTTACGCCTTGTTCTGATTTTGAAAAGAACCTTTTGATCGTCATGTGTTGCTTGATATGCTTGAAAAAAAGCTCAACCTGCCAGCGAAATTTGTACGCCTGGGCGACTTCTTCAGCGGTGAGATCAAAGCGGTTCGTCACAAATTGTAATTTCTTTCCGTGCACATCTTCAAGGGTCACTAAGCGAAAACGAGAGGTCAGGTAGGTGCTTGACCCTAAAGCAACGATCTGGTCGCTAAGGATGCTGGAGCCATTTTCTAGCTTCGCTTCAGGAACTTCGAAGTTCTCAATGACATGAACTTTCGTGTTCTTCTTGATCCGAGTCAGAAAAAAGTAGCCATCCCAGTGCATTTGATCCATCCGTTCAAAATTTAGATAGCCACGATCAAAAACATAAGTGGCTTCGGGATCATGGACGAAAACTTCTAGATGATGATCATCATGCTCCACTGCATGTGTGATCTTGAATTCCTCAGGATAGCTATGTTCATGATCCATAAAGCAATATTTCAGATGAAGCTTGATTCCC
This sequence comes from Tetragenococcus sp., assembly GCA_035300805.1. Lineage (GTDB taxonomy): Bacteria > Bacillota > Bacilli > Lactobacillales > Enterococcaceae > Tetragenococcus. The sequence goes on from DATGVB010000095.1 coordinate 1,136, forward strand.
GACTTTGTTTTCCGAAATTCAGCCCAAGGAAATAAGTTTTTGTTTAATGAGAAAGTGGAAGAATCCACCAAATAGAGGCTGTTTCGTTTATGAGTCGGCATCTTTTGCTTGATGGACCCCAACAATTGATTAAAAACAGCCAGAAGAATCGTTGAATCGATTTCTGCCAGTTTTCGTGATAGCTGGGAAAAGCTGATCGATTCAAGGCCCATTTCTTTTTGAATCGATTCATCAATAAAGGCAGTATCAAGATCTCTCAAGCTCTCCTTCTCACTATCGATGGCATAAAGATAAATCTTCAAAGCTTTATGGAAACTGAGCTTTTTGTGATATTTGTCGAAGCTGGCAATCTTCATTTGATCAGAAAAGGAGAACTTTTTTACTTTTATTGGAGAAAACCATTTATTAAAAGCAGTTTTTGTTTTATACTTATCCATACGTTGGATCCTTTACAGTGGTCTTGGATAAGTCATCCAGGTCCATTATAAAGGATTTTTTGATGTATCAAAAGAGATTTTTGTGAAACGGAAATGTTTCATGCGACACTAGTGAGTTTATATAAATTTTTTATTGACAAACCTTACTTTAGCTGGTAAATTACTTAAAGCTAAATCGTAAATATTACGGTTTACAATTTATTAACTGTAATTAAGGAGGAATAGCCCGATGGCAAAAAAAGCGAAGATCGCTAAAGCAGCGCGGCAAAGAGCGGTGATCGAACAATATGCAGAGATTCGTTATGAACTGAAGAAAGCAGGAGATAATGCCGCACTGGCAAAATTACCAAAAGATTCCAATCCCAATCGTTATAAGAATCGGGACCGGATTGATGGACGTCCGCGGGCTTACATGCGTAAATTCGGTATGTCACGGATTGAATTTAGAGAATTGGCTTTAAAAGGGCTTATTCCGGGAGTAAAAAAAGCAAGCTGGTAATAAAAAGCGAATGTAGCAAGAATTTAT
>DATGVB010000096.1:0-11958 GCA_035300805.1 Tetragenococcus sp.
GTGATATGTTCGCTGTTGGTGTTATTAGCCAACAATCTTTAATAAATACAGATATATCGGTCAAACGTCTTGATGAACTTTCAGTAACAAGACTGATTCAAGAATAAGGCATTGCTTTCCTTTTTACGCTTCTTTATAATAAACCACGAGGTGGTGATTTTCCTGATGAATAAGTTCAAAGAAATTTTTCTGGATCTGGAACAAAAAATATTGATAAAAAAGTACCCTCCAAATACTTTATTACCTAGTGAAAATCAATTAATTAAAATATATGATGTTTCTCGAGAAACGGTGCGTAAAGCTTTAAATTTGTTACGTGATGCAGGTTACATCCAAAAAAAACAAGGAAAAGGATCTATTGTTTTAGATGTCGCTCGTTTAAATTTTCCAATAACTGGTTTAACAAGCTTTAAAGAACTGCAGTCTTCACAAAATATTTTCAGTCAGACAATAGTAGTAGAAAATAAAAAAGTGACTGTTCCTGTTCAATTAAGTAAGCTTACTGGCTGGTCAACAGAACAGACCATCTGGAAATTGATCCGCCAACGTAAAATTGACGGTGAAGTTGTTATTTTAGATAAAGATTATCTATTAACCGATATTATCCCAGAACTTCCCCAAGAACAGGCAGAAAACTCAATTTATAATTATTTTGAAAATGATTTAAAACTTGATATCGCTTATGCCCAAAAGGAAATCACTGCAGATCCAGTTACAAAAGAACTAACTGCTTTAATGAATCTACATCCTGAAGATCGCCATGTAATTACGGTGCGCAGTCTAGTATATTTGGCAGATACACGCTGCTTTGAGTATACAGAATCAATTCATCGGTTAGATAAATTTCGTTTTGTCGATTTCGCCAGACGAAGAAAAATTTAGAGAAAAAAACAATCCGTGATATCACGGATTGTTTTTTTTTTATTTCGCATAATCGGTTGCACGGGTTTCACGAATTACTGTAACTTTAATATTACCAGGATAATCTAATTCATCTTCAATCTTTTTACGGATATCACGAACTAAACGTACCGCATCTAAATCGGAAATTTCTTCTGGTTTTACCATGACACGTACTTCACGTCCAGCTTGGACAGCAAAACTTGAAGCAACACCAGTAAAGCTGTTAGAGATATTTTCTAGATTTTCTAAACGACGGATATAATTTTCCAATGATTCACTACGCGCACCTGGTCGAGCTGCTGAAAGAGCGTCTGCTGCTGCAACAAGTACTGAAATTACAGATGTTGCTTCAATATCACCGTGATGTGATGCAATCGCATTAATAACAGTCGCGGGTTCCTTATATCTAGCAGCCATTTCAGCTCCAATTTGTACGTGAGAGCCTTCTACTTCATGATCTAAAGCTTTACCAATATCATGTAATAGACCTGCACGTTTAGCTAACTGGACATCTTCACCTAAGTCAGCGGCCATAACGCCAGTAAGTTTTGCCACTTCAATCGAATGATTCAAAACATTTTGGCCATAGCTTGTTCTAAAATGCATACGTCCTAAAATCTTGATCAAATCCGGATGTAAGTTATGTACGCCTACATCAAAAGCAGCTTGTTCTCCGTATTCACGAATACGCTCATCCATTTCCTTACGGGCTTTTTCAACCATTTCTTCGATTCTAGCTGGATGGATTCGACCATCTTGAATCAATTTTTCCAAGGCCATGCGAGCTATTTCGCGGCGAATTGGATCAAAGCCAGATAGAACAACTGCCTCAGGAGTGTCATCAATAATTAAATCAATGCCAGTTAAGGTTTCAAGTGTTCGGATATTACGTCCTTCACGACCAATGATCCGTCCTTTCATTTCATCATTAGGCAATGAAACGACTGACACCGTTGTTTCTGATACTTGATCAGCTGCACACCGTTGAATTGCAAGAGAAATAATATTCTTTGCTTTTCGATCTGCTTCTTCTTTAGCTTTTTCTTCTGACTCTTTCACCATAAGTGCTAGTTCATGACTCAACTCGTCTTCCGTTGACTTCATAATGATATCTTTAGCATCTTCTTTTGACAATGCTGCGACTCGCTCGAGTTCATTATGTTGTTTTTGAATCAAATCATCAATTTCTTTTTCTCGCTCGTCAATTAATTGCTGCTTCTCACTGACATTTTTCTCCTTATCTGTCAATGATTGGTCACGTTTTTCCAAAGAATCATCTTTTCGATCAAGTAATTGTTCTCTTTGTAATAAGCGATTTTCTTGCGATTTTAATTCAAGCTTATTTTCTTTCAACTCACTTTCAATTTCTGACCGGTACTTCTGATTTTCTTCCTTAGCTTCCAGTAACACTTCTTTTTTAAGAGTTTCTGCTTCTTTTTTAGCACTAGTTAAAATACCAGCTGCACTTTGATTCGCACCGTCAATTTCTTTTTGACGCTTTGAATTTGCATAAAAAACTCCAACTAAAAGTCCGACAATTAAACCGATGATAGCGAGGAGAATGTAAATTCCCATAGGTAAGTCACCTCCATACTATCTTTCCTATATTCGTATTTTGTAGATTTTTTGATAAACATCATTATAAAATTACCAATATGCCTACTTGCATATGTGCATAACACATAATTTCATTTTAATGTTTGAAACATAATGTGTCAACTTAAAAAAATCTATTACTCCTTCGTTAAACTTTTATATCTTTTTTTAATAAAATTCAGTTCGTTATAAAAAATTGTAAAATAATAAGTACTGCCTGTAATGTAATGATATTGATGCTATTACAGGCAGTACTTTTTTATTATTTATTCTTCTAAGGGCAACTCTTCTTGTTCTGTCTTTTCGTCTATTTCTTCTTTAATACCAATACCATAAGCATTGCGCACCAAAGTAGAAATCTCTGCAACCATTTCAGGACGCTCCTTCATATAATTTTTAGCATTTTCACGTCCTTGACCGATCCGTTCATCTTTATAGGAATACCAGGCACCGCTTTTATCAATGATATCTTTTTCTACTGCCATATCCAAAAGTTCACCGACTTGAGAAATTCCTTCACCATACATGATATCAACGATAGCCACTTTAAATGGTGGAGCTACTTTATTTTTAACCACTTTAATTTTTGTACGATTACCGATAATGTCGGTCCCTGCTTTTAATTGTTCAGCCCGACGTACTTCTAAACGAACCGTTGCATAAAATTTCAAGGCACGTCCGCCGGGGGTAGTTTCTGGATTCCCAAACATAACACCCACTTTTTCACGGATTTGATTAATAAATAGAGCAATTGTCTTTGTTTTATTAATCGTACCAGATAATTTACGCATAGCCTGTGACATCATACGTGCTTGTAAACCTACATGGGCATCTCCCATTTCGCCATCAATTTCAGCCCGTGGTACCAAAGCTGCAACAGAGTCAACTACTACGATATCTACGGCTCCACTAGAAACCAGTGCATCCGCAATTTCTAACCCTTGTTCTCCTGTATCCGGCTGAGAAAGTAACAGCTCATCAATATTTACCCCTAAATTAGCAGCGTACTGCGGGTCTAAGGCATTTTCTGCATCAATGAATGCTGCTGTACCTCCGTTTTTTTGAACCTCAGCAACTGCATGTAAAGCAACTGTTGTCTTGCCTGAACTTTCTGGCCCATATACTTCTACAATCCGTCCACGAGGATAGCCTCCTACGCCCAAAGCAACGTCTAAAGCTAAAGAACCACTTGGTATGGTGGAGATTCTTTGGTCAGCCTTTTCTCCGAGCTTCATTACAGCTCCTTTACCAAAGTTTTTTTCAATTTTTTTTAATGCAGTATCTAATGCTGCTTTACGGTCATCTGCCAATGAAGACAAACCTCCTTCTATATGTTAAAAACCTTTTTGCTACTTCTTTGATGTTTCTATCATAACTTTTTTCTTTCTAAAAATCAAGCAAAAACGAACAAACATTCGTATCATTTTAGCAGTTTACGACGTAATAAATCCAAAGCTGTCATTACAGCACTATTACGGATGTAATTACGATCACGTGAAAAATGATAAAGGTAGCTTTCAACTCCTAACTGGTCCGCTAAAGCGATCCAGACAGTCCCTGCTGCATGATCTTCCAACTCATCTGGTCCAGCAACTCCAGTGAAAGATAGAGCATAATCTGTAGCAGCTAATTTACGCGCTTGAATAGCCATCTGTTCAGCACACACTTGACTGACTGTACCATTTTTTCTCAGTAATTCCGGATCAATTTGTAAAAAATCGGCTTTTGTTTTCTCTGAATAAGTTACAAATCCTCCTGGAAATACTTCTGAAACTCCTGCGATTTGTGCTAATGCTGCCTGAAAGCTTCCAGCAGTCAAGCTTTCTGCTGCAGTCACCGTTTGATGCTTCTTCTTTAATAAACCAACTACTACCTTAGCCAAAGAATTATTATCTCCATAACCATAGAAATAATCCCCTACACGTTGCAGGATTGCTTTTTCTAAAATATCTAACTGCCGATTCCCTTTTACCTCATCTTCCGTACTCACCGTAAGCCTTAATGTTACTTCATTTTGCTTAGCATAGGGGGCCAAAGTCGGATTGTTTTGTTGTGAGATCAAATCTGCTAAATCAACTACCAATTGTGATTCGCCGATCCCGTAAAAACGTAAAACACGTGAAATTAAATACTCTTTTTGCTGAAAATGACGACGTAATAAAGGAATAGCTTGTTCATATACCATAGGTTCTAATTCATTAGGCGGTCCAGGCAATAGCAAATAAGCTTTTCCTTGCGGTGATTGATAAAAAATACCTACCGCTAAGCCGGTACGATTAGGCAGTGCTTCACCATCTTTAAATACTAAAGCTTGCAGTAAATTATTTTGTGTCATCGGTCGTTCACGTTTTTCAAAAAAGGCTAATAGATTTTGGTACCCCCTTTCATCTTTTATTAATTCCTGCTGGACATGACGAGCGGTCACTTGTTTTGTCAAATCATCCTCAGTAGGACCTAAGCCACCACTCAACACAATCAAATCACTACGACTATCTGCTAACTGCAAAGCTGCCTCTAAACGTTCAGGATTATCTCCTACAACACTTTGATGGTACAATTCCATTCCTAAACCCGATAATTCTTTAGCTAAGAAAGTCGCATTTGTATTCACAATTTGACCCAATAAAATTTCTGTCCCGACTGCAATAATTTCTGCTTTCATTTTTTAGCCCCTACTCTATATATACGCAAAAAAAACTGTTTTCCTCTTTTTTAATGCAAATATTTTATATAATAATTCACTATTCATACATAAAAATGGACAAACATGTTCAACATGCTGCCCATCAAATATTTCTTTTACATGGACCCTTTAAAAATACTAGCATTTTTTACAAAATAATCTACTCCAGAATAAATGGTAAAGAACAGACAAATATATAAGAAAATTTGTCCAAGAGGTAAAGAAAGTAAATTAAAAGGTACATTATTCAAATACAAAAATATAATTGCTAACATCTGTGTAAAAGTTTTGATTTTTCCAGGTAAAGCTGCCGCCATAACTGCACCATTTTGTTCTACGATCAATAATCGTAGTCCAGTAACAGCCAGTTCACGACAAACAATGATCGCAACCACCCAGCCTGGTGCCTTATTTAAATCCACTAATAGGATCAAAGCTGTCATAACCAGCATCTTATCAGCTAAAGGATCTGCAAATTTTCCGAAATTTGTTACTAAGTGATTTTTTCGGGCAATTTGACCATCCAGCCAATCTGTGATACTCGCTAGGGCAAAAATAATTGCTCCTACCAGATGAGTAATCGGTAATATCGTATCACCCACACTCAATCTCCCCCAATTAAAAGGTACTAATACAATAATCATGAACAAAGGGATCATTAAAATTCTGATAACCGTTAATTTATTTGGTAAATTCAATTTGCTACCCTTGAAACTGCATATTCAGTTTCATTCCTTTCTGTTGGTTTTAATAACTGATGTTAAAAATCAACGTTTTCTGCAAGATACCATCATCCTGCTCTTGAAAATCAACTGCCTGATCATTAGCTTTTAGACTGACATACCGACTATCTCCTAAAACTACAGTAGCTTGTTCACTTGATTTAGGTAAGCTAACTTTTTCAGTTTGTCCCGCTGCTAAAGTCTGTTCAAAAACAGACGAGCCGTCAACTGTTACCCCTATCCAGCAACGACCATCTGTTGCCCTTAGCTCTAATTGTACTGGATCACTTGCTTGTTTAAGCGTAATAGATGGTTGTGTATTATTAGAATTATCGACTTTAATTGTCATGTCTTTATTTTCTTCTTGTTCAGTCTCCTCTTTTTTCTGAACAGAAGACTGTTCAGTTGAAGCATCCACTGCACTTTCAACTGTCACAGAAGATGCCGTCTGCCCAATAATAGGATCTGTATTATTCTCTTGCCAAGTAATATAAACAATAATTCCAATGATCATTACAGCAATTAAACCTAATAAAATCACTGGCAAGTAATCTTTTGTTTTCTTTACATGAGGACTTTTCTCATGTAAGGCCTTGCGTGACCCTTCTACTGACTTAGGATGCGGTCTTTGCGCAAGCACTTCAAAGGAATCATTGCCTTCGTATACATCAATTAGAAAATCACCATCTAAATCAACCTCTTGTGCATATTGGCGAAGAAAAGTACGTACATAATAAGCACCCGGAAGTTCTTCAAACGCTCCTTTTTCAATTGCTTCTAAATAACGTTTTTGAATTTTAGTTTTTTTCTGTAACTCGTCAATGCTGATGTTCTTCTTTAATCGGGCTTGCCGTAACTTTTCACCAATTAAAATTTCATTGCCCACTCGTACATCTTCTCCAGTCTTTTTTCATTCTGTTTTTAGAATACCACAAAAGAACGCGGCGATGCGAACAATTCATGTACTTTCAAACTTTTTTTAACATTCTTATTTTGGATAAATATAGAAAGTTGAAATTCCTTCTTTTTTCAGCAAATAATCGCCTGCTTTAAGACAATCTTCAACTTGAATTGAGTCAATAATTTCAGGTAAATCAAATAAAGTCAATTCTCCGAACAAAGACTGAGTAAATTGATTAGCAATATACTCTAAAGAATTAAGTGACTGAAAATATTTACCCAACATTCTTTTTTTCAAACGAATTAAATTTTTTTCACTAATTTCTTTAGATGAAGCATAATTTAAAAGAATTCCTTTTACTACTTTGGAAAATTCTTCAGGAAATTTTGTATCTGTTGAAAAATCAGCAAAATAAAAACCCCGATCAAAAGTAAATTCAAAATCAAAAGAGTCGTCGATTATTCCTTTTTCATATAAATCAAGATAGTTTTTACTTGTATTACCTAACAGCAGTTGTAATAACAAACTCATAGCTGTTTTAAAGCGTAACTGTTCTTTGGCATCCGCAGGAAGATTTTCGACAAAACCACGAACTCCTAAAATAGCTTTTGCCCGATTTACTGCTAATGTTATTTTCCCGGTATTGATAATATCTGTAGAACTTTCAGCAGGAAAATAACGTTTGATCGTAGAAATCTGACTAAATTGTTTTTTTTCTTGATTTTTTTTGATCCACTCCATTGTCTCAATGGCATCAATATTTCCTACAACAAATAATGTCATATTAGCTGGATGATAGAAAACTTGATAACAACGATATAGATCAGCTGCCGTAATTTTTTCAATACTTGCTATCGTACCAGCAATATCAATATGCAAAGGATGTTTAGGATACAGATTCTGCAAAATACCAAAAAATAAACGCCAATTAGGGTCATCCTGATACATTTGAATTTCCTGGCCGATAATTCCTTTTTCTTTTTCTACAGTCTCTTCAGTAAAATAAGGGTCTTGGACAAAATCAAGCAAGGTAAGAAGATTTTTTTTTATATTTTCAGTTGCTGAAAATAAATAACTAGTCCGCGTAAAGCTGGTAAAAGCATTCGCCGATGCTCCCAATTTACCAAACAGCTGGAAAGCATCCCCCTCTTTTTTTTCAAACATTTTATGTTCAAGAAAATGGGCAATTCCATCTGGAACCTGTTGTAAATCTTCACCTGCATAGCCAAATTTATTATCAATGGAACCATAATTAGTAGAAAACAAACCATAAGTTTTATGAAAATTTTTTTTTGGAAGTAACAACACCTTTAAGCCATTAGCCAAAATCTCTTCATACAGGGTCTCATTAAGCAATGGGTAACTTTTCTTATGCATGGTGAGCCTCCTTATCTATAGTAAAGATTGCTTGTAACTGCAGATCAGCTGCAATTTTTTTGACATCTGCAGCTGACACTGTCATTATTTTGGATAAAAATTCTTCATCACTGATCACACTTTGTGGCAGCCATTGATCTAGATAAGCTTTTTCAATCAGTGAGCGAGAATTATCTAAAGAAAGTAAATATTGATTCTTCAACATAACTTTCGTCTGTTCTAATTCTTCTTGTGTAAAGTCTCCAGCAACTAGACTTGCTAATTGTTCTTTAATTAAAGTCAATACACGCTCACGATTTTTGCCATCAATCCCTGTCTGTACAGTTACTAAGCCACGAAAAGAGTCAAAACTACTTGAAGCATAATAAGCAAGACTCGCTTTTTCACGCACATTCATAAATAGCTTAGAATGGGGAAAGCCACCAAATAAACCATTAAAGACCATTAAAGCAAAACGATCAGAAGTTGTATAGCTAACCGGTGTCTGATAAGCAAGATCAAGTTTTGCCTGAACAACGTCGTCAACAAGTTCAGCTTCTTGTAATTTTGTTTTCAGAGCTTGCCGGTAAATCATATCAATCTTCAATGGAGGGCGGTCAACAAAGGCTAATTTTTGTAAAACATCAGTAACTTGCTCTGGATCAATGTCACCCAATACAAATATATCAATTTGGTCTTCGGTCAACATTTTATCATAAGTTTCTGCTAAATCAGCTGCACTAAGTTCAAGCAGATCCTCTTTCTGGCCAAAACTAGGAATTTTCTGATCTGCACTATCAGCAAAATAAAGTTGCTGCAAAGCCAAAGAAGCTAAAATCTGCTTATCTTCCTTCAAACTATCAAGATAAGCCATCATATTTTTCTTTTCACGTTGAAAAGTAGTTTCTTCAAAACTAGTATTTTTGATATTAGGATAAAATAAAATTTCTTCAATAAAATCTACTGCTTGTACAAAAAGCTCACTATCATTAATATATTTCCCATTTACAACACTCATCATTAAATTCACTTGATGAATATTTCCTTTTTTGCCTACATTCAAACCAAAACTAGCACCATACAAATCTGCCAGTTTCTCGCTTATAGCAGTCTGTGTAGGATAGTGCAGACTATTTGTCTCCAATAAGCTACTCAATAAAGTTCGCTTAGCAGCAGCTTTTTTATTATGTTTTGCTGAGAAGCGGATCACAATGCGGATCGTTTTAAATTTTTCAGTTGGAATAACTGTTAAATTAACCCCTGAATGTAATTTAATTGTCATTTTTTTACTCCTAAATCTATTATTTACCTTTAATTATAGCACATCAACCTTTAAGCGAAAAAAATGTTTTATCTAGTAAAAAATGAACCTTTAATCCATTTTGTTTTAAAAATTAATAAATTTTGATTATACTAAACTTAAATAAAGAGGAGGTAACATTATGAAAAAGTTTTTTGGTGAATTTAAAGAATTTATCATGCAGGGAAATGTATTAGATCTAGCAGTTGGGGTCGTCATCGGCAGTGCTTTTACAGCAATCGTCAATCAAATGGTTGAAGGCCTGATCACCCCGCTTGTTGGCTGGATCGTAGCAGCCATTACAAATACTACTGACTTAGAAAAATCACTATCCATCTTAGATGTCTCACCTCGACCAGGAGTGACTTTCCAATTTGGTAATGTAATCAGTGCTCTTATTACTTTTCTAATCACAGCGTTTGTCTTATTCCTAGTAGTCAAAGCAGCCAACACCGCTAAAAACCTTCATCATATCGAAGAAGAAGAAGAGATTGTTACAGCTGAAGATTATTTGGCTGAAATTCGTGATTTATTAAAATTAGAGCAAGGACTACCACTAGAAAAACCGGATGAGTCTAACCAAATAACTGAAGAAAAATAAAAATAGAAGAAGGTCAACTCGAGTTGACCTTCTTCTATTTTAAAACTAATAAATCGGAAAGTTAGACAGCTTCAGAAAGAAATTCGATTTCTACTGTTTTAGTTAAAACATCGGAATAACTATAAGAAACACGTTCAAATGCATTTTCTTCTTGATTTAAACTTACTACAAAAACTGATGGATATGTTTCGGTTAAAACCCCTCTACGCTGCGTTTGACGCTTCCTTCCTGTCTGAGCAATAAGCATGATTTCACAGCCAATTCGATCCTCTAAAGCTTGCTTTATGGTTGTTACAGTCGCGGACATCACATTCACCTCATGCACTATTTTATCATATTTAGAATAAAATTTCAAGTTTACCATAAAGTTGACCTATTTACAAATTTTTAATTTAAAAAATATGAAAAAACACGATTGAAAATTTTTTTAATCGAATCAGGTCAATCTTTTTACTAACGGCGGATAGGTTGTTTTATAAGACGGATTACTACTTTTTACACATTCAATTATTTTTCGCTTCGAACGGTCATAACCGCGCCTCAAGGGTAACGAATGGAAGAATTCATCATCAAAATAATATTTACAAAAAGCTTTCCTTTCTAACTTAGATAGAATATAGGAATTTTCTTCTAAAGTCTCAGCAACAATAAGCTGCTGCAAGGGATCATCGGTATAGGATTTCAAGCTGCTGATTCTTTTCTGACGACTATGTTCAACTTGTTCATAAGAGACACAGTAATGAACAGCTCGCCTTTTGTCCGCCTTTTCTTTACGTAATAAGCTAATCGTTCGATTCTCCAAGGCGCGCTTAAAAATATTTTCTAAATCTTGTTCATCACTAGCTTCATAATGCTGTAAACAGTTAGCCAGTACGATCAAAGCTTCTTGCTGCCAATCCTGATCATCAAAATCATAAATAAAATACTTACTCTTCACCATTAAAAAAGAAGACTGAAAATGAGAAAACAACTCTAAAAAAGCGGATTCATCTTTCCCTTTAGCTTTAACGACTAAAGAATTTTTCATATAAAAAGCTCCCTTCACCAAGTCTGATGAAAAGAGCTTATCACTAAAAAACACATCTGTCTCTCATTTGACAAACCAACTTTTAGCTTAATTCTTTTAACTTTTTTTCTAATTCGTTTAATTGTTCTTCAGTCCAGGGTGAATTACGCCGAAATTGTTTAAAAGTTAAGCTCTCTTGTTTTTGATGAATCTTTTCTTCAATTTTACTAACTGATTTATATAATTCTCTAGCAGAAGAACGCAAAGCTCCTTGAGAAAAAATAACCCATTGTTCAGCTAAATCGCTAGTTGCCACAGTTACTTGTGTCTTAATATCATTAAGTTCACCAGCAGCTCGTTCAATATAGCTATCGGCGGTTTCACCTTCTTCAGTAAAGACTACCTCCAAATCATATTTGGAATAATTTTGTGTAATACCGGGGACAAATTGTGCATCAAAAACACAAATCACAGGAAGATTTTCATATTTTGCAAAATTAGACAGTTGCTGTAACAATAGTTCTCTGGCATCTTCCAATAAATCTTGATTTTTTAATTTTTTAAGTTCAGGCCAGGCTCCAATCATGTTATAACCATCAACAATCAGCAGCGGTTTTTTCATGTTCCTTCCCCATTTCTTTTGGCAAAAGCCTCATAAATCAAAATTCCGCTAGCGACAGAAGCATTTAAGCTTTGTACATGTCCTGTCATAGGTATGGTCAGCATCTCATCCACTTCTTTTTTTAGGCGTTGATTCATGCCGTGACCTTCATTACCGATAATCAAAGCAATAGCTCCGGCAGGATTCCACTTACGATAAGCAGTTCCTTTCATATCAGTACCAAAAATCCAGAAACCAGCTTTTTTTAACTGTTGTACTGCTTGAGTTA
>DATGVB010000097.1:0-5365 GCA_035300805.1 Tetragenococcus sp.
GACTATTAGTTGAAGGTAAGTGGTATGACAAATGGTATGATACCAAAAGTACAGGAGGCCATTTTGTCCGTAAAGATTCACAGTTTCGCAACTGGATTACGCCCGATGGCAGTAAAGGACCAAATGGTACAACTGGATTTAAAGCAGAAAGAGGCCGCTATCATCTCTATGTTTCTCTGGCCTGTCCGTGGGCCAGTCGAACCTTGATCATGCGCAAAGTCAAAGGTTTAGAAGAGCTGATTTCTTTATCAATCGTTAATCCTTATATGGGAGAAAATGGCTGGACATTTGAGCCTGATCAGGGCGTGATCTCTGATTCAATCCTAGAGGCCGACTATCTTTATCAGATTTATAGCCATGCTGCACCTGACTATAGCGGACGTGTGACGGTGCCGATATTATATGACAAAAAAACAGATACGATCGTTAATAATGAATCGGCTGATATCATGCGGATGTTTAATTCGGCATTTGATGAAATTGGAGCAATAGCTGGAGATTATTACCCTGAAAAACTACGTCAAGAAATCGACACGATCAATGAAAAAGTTTATAATCATCTCAATAATGGGGTATATAAAACAGGTTTTGCCACAAAACAAGAGGTTTACGAAGAAGAAGTTTCACATGTCTTTAGTATGCTAGATGAATTAGAAGAACTTTTAGCTAAGCAGCCGTATTTGGTAGGTGACCAGATCACGGAAGCGGACTGGCGTTTGTTCACGACTTTAGTGCGTTTTGACAGTGTCTATTTTGGTCATTTTAAATGTAATCTACGTCCTCTGACTAGCTATGAAAAGCTATGGCAGTACACCCGTAAGTTGTACCATTATCCAGGAGTCAAAGAAACCGTTGATTTTTATCATATTAAAAATCACTATTATCGTAGTCATCCCTCAATTAACCCTAATGGTATTGTGCCATCAGGACCAATTTTAAATTGGAAGCTGACAAATTGATCAAACAACAACAATTTATGTAGAGATTATTTTTCTAGGTGAACGAAAAAAAATTACCTAGGTAAATACTATTTGAAAAATTAAAAACCATTAATTATATTTTCCTGATCACTATGATGTTTCTCTGACATCGTAGTGATTCAATTTTAATTAAATTAAGCAAATGGGAGAAAGCTGTCGTTTTTTCACCTTGTCAGAAAATCAATAAAACGATAGACTGAAATTAAGTTGAAGGATGAGGAATAAAAAGTAAAGAAGGGGAATTATGACAACTTTTCAAAAATGGACAGTGGGCTTATTAGTAGTTTTGTTAGTCATTTCTATTGGAATGAGTACATATCTTATTAAACAAAGTAGCTCTAAATCGACAACAAACGAGTCAAAAGACAGCCCCGCTATGCAAAGCACGGAAGACAAAAAAATCGAACAGGCGAAATTTGCCTTGCAGCAGTATAATTATTCTAAAGCGCAAGCACTTTTAAAAGATGAACAGAGCAGCCAGGCAAAAGAGCTTAATAAAAAAATTGAAACGAATCAACAAGAATCAATTAAATGGGAAGATCCTGAAAAAATCTCCCATCTGTTTTTTCACAGTTTGATTGTTGATCCGCAAAAAGCTTTTCATGATAAAGAGCAGGCCAAGGGCTATCGAGATTATATGGTAACGATCTCTGAATTCAATAAGAGTATTCAGCAACTCTATGACAAAGGTTATGTTCTGGTAGATTTTCAGGACCTTTTGACAAAAAAAGAGGATGAGCTAAAATTTACTGGTGTTCGTCTTCCTAAAGGGAAAAAGCCATTGATCCTCTCTCAAGATGACGTCAGTTACTATGAATATATGGCTGGAGCAGGTTTTGCCGATAAGCTGTTACTCGATACTAAAGGATCAGTTAAAACTTCTTATCAAAAAGCCGGAAAAAGTAAAATCGGAAATTACGATATGGTACCTTTACTAGATGATTTTGTTGCAAAACATCCTGATTTTTCTTATCGAGGAACCAAGGGCGTCTTAGCTTTGACGGGTTATAATGGTGTCTTGGGCTACCGTACTTCTAAATCAGAATATGGCGATAATGAAAAAACAAATCGAGAAATCAAGCAGGCAAAAAAGGTCGCTCAAGCATTGAAAGAAAACGGCTGGAGCTTTGCTTCGCATACTTGGGGGCATTTGAATATGGCCGAAGCAAACTTAGAAAATATCAAAAAGGATAATCAGTTGTGGCAAAAAGAAGTTGTTCCGATAATAGGTAAGAGTAATATTTTGATCTATCCTCATGGTGCTGATATCAGTGATTTTCAGTCTTATGAAGGAAATGCCAAATTCACTTACCTTAAACAGGCGGGCTTTGATGTTTTTTGTAATGTAGATGCTTCTGTTCCAGCTTGGGGACAGTTTGATTCAGACTATTACCGCAATGCCCGTATCAATATTGATGGTATCCGCTTTGAAGCTGACTTGACAGGACAGAATCAGGTGCTAAAGGATTTTATCGATGTCAAAAAAGTCTATGATCCAGTACGCAAACAATGATTCTAAGAGTGTATTTAAGAAAGCGGTGCTTATGAAAAAAATATTAAGAATATTGCTGGTGCTAGTTCTTGTTTTTATGACAAGTTCTTTTTGGTTCACTCCGCTAGTAAACTGGATACAAAATATTCATCCGGCTGCTAATTTACTAAAATCAGGCGAAGTCCCCAAAACATCTTTAACTCAACCGGAAGATCAGACTTTTGCTTTAGCCAATGTAGAGATTGGTCAAAATAAAGCAAGTGTTAAAAAGAAACTGGGTCATCTCCAACGAGAAACTGCTAATGAATTTGGCCTGACTTGGAGTAGTTATCATAATGATTACCAGAATTTTGTTGCTGTTATGTATGATCGAAAGGGAATCGTACAAGGTTTGTATACTAATCAGGCTCTATTAAGTAGTAAAAAAGGAGTGGATTTTTCCAGCCGACGTAAAGATGTTCAAAAAGAACTAGGTAAAGGTCTAAACAAAATTCCTTATCAGGATTTTTATCTGGAAATCGACAGTAAGGATCAATATGATATTTATCTAATCGATGGGAATTATATTACTTTTTTTTACGACATTCACGATAGCAATAAAGTTACGGCAGTACAGATAATTAATCAAAAATTAGAGGAGTCTAAAGAAAGCCCTTATGTTCTTTCAAATTCATCGTTACAGTCGGCTTTTGAATACCAGTTATTTGATCTGACGAATGCTGAAAGAGTTAAAAGAGGTTATAGTTTGCTTGATTTTAACAAAAACATCCGACAAACAGCACGAAAACATAGTGCGGATATGGCTAAAAATAATTATTTTGATCACAATGATTTGGCTGGGAACTCCCCTTTTGATCGTTTGCAGGCTGATGGAATTGTTTATCAGTCAGCTGGAGAAAATATCGCCCAAGGTCAAACCAGCAGTATCTATGCTCACCAGGGTTTAATGAACTCAGCCGGTCATCGCAAGAATATTTTGTATGCAGCTTATGATGAATTGGGAGTTGGTTTGGCTTTTGATAAAGAGCATGTCCCCTATTATACAGAAAACTTTATCGGAAAATAAGAAGGGGGGAGTAAAGATGTTTCTTATCATTATAGGACTGGCTTTTTTGTGCCATTCTTTGACACAGCTTCCTAAATTAATGAAGAACAAACAAAATAAAGGAAAATTTTTTTCTGCGGACACGCGTATTCTGGTGGTAAAACAAGAAGGTAAAGGGAGTAATTTAAATCTGCAGAATCCCTATGCCTTTTTTTCCAATGTGATTATTGCTATTGTTCTAATTGGTGCAGGACTATTACGACATTTATAAAATAATTGCTTTCTCAATAAAGTGTCAAAATATTCAGATAGATGTTATCAAGCACAAATCTGTCAGGTAATAAAAAAGTTTCTGGTTACATTGTCTTTAACAGGGAATAGTGAACCTGAAGCGGTTTTTGATATTTATTCAGATGTTTCTTTGACTTTAGATGTTAAAATATCCAGTAAGAAAACAGAAAAAATAGTAAGTACATCAAAAAACGGGACAGTAACTGTCCAATACGATGAAAACGCTCAAAAATAGCTGATCAGTAAAATTGATTTTGAAAGTTATGAATAGGGACCGTCGCAGTGGGAAAACAAGCATGAAATTAAATTAACTCAAGCAAACTATGCCATTTGGAAAGAAGAGGAACAACGAGCAGCGGATTTATGCGATGCCATCAAAGTGTAGCTGAAATGTCACAAAAGTAAAGAAATGTTATTTTGTTTTAACACACGAAACCTCCATATGTGGTAAATTAACAGTCGTGGTTAAGCCACAGCGTTAAAAAAATTTGGAGGTATTTTAGTTATGAAACTAAAGAAACTATTAGTAGGAACAGCATTAGCTTTAGGAACTGTATTTGCAGTAGGAACAACTGCTAATGCCGACGAAGTTTACACAGTACAACAAAACGACACTTTATCAAAAATTTCGATAAAATTTGCAGGTAACAACAGTTTGGTCGATTCAATTGTCAAAACAAATGATATCAAGAACAAGGATATGATTTTTGCTGGTGAAAAATTGACGATCGTAACGGATGGAAAAGCAAGTAGCGAAAAAACTGCACAAAACAATGAAGTTTCTTATACAGCTGCAGCAGCACAAGAACCAGCAGCACAAGAAGCACCAGCACAAGAATCAAGCCAGACTTCTTCAAACTCAGCAGCTACGACTAGCAGTGATTCATCTTCTGCCAAAGAATGGATCGCACAAAAAGAATCTAGTGGCTCATATAGTGCTAGAAATGGTCAATATATTGGTCGTTATCAATTAAGTTCATCTTATTTAAATGGTGATTACTCAGAAGCTAATCAAGAAAAAGTTGCTGACCAATATGTTAATTCTCGCTATGGTTCATGGGATGCTGCAAAATCTTTCTGGATCGCTAACGGCTGGTATTAATTAATCGGCAAGAATAAATTTGCAACGTCATCTGTTTTGAGCAGATGACGTTTTTTATGTGCGCCCGGCATGGGCAGTAGCTAGGCGGTGGAAGTCCGCTGTGAGCCGTAGGGGTCGGTATCATGAGTCGAAGGCAAAGACTGACACAACGTGGACTACTAAATATGTCCAAGCTGTATCAGTCCATTCAAGCCAAAGCTTAAGTTGTTGAACCGCCGTATACGGTTCCGTACGTAAGAGTGTCAACGAAAGCATCGATTGCTCGAACTGGATTTTCTTTATCAATCATCTCATCTAGAAAAATCATCTGAAAACTTATTTGGTTCCTAGAAAAGCCTTGTATATCAGCCATAATCAACTACCACCTTACTAAAAGAGTTATCTCTATTATACCTTATTTAAGCCAGCTAGGTGTATTCGTTAGACAGTCTGACGTACGGTGGTGTGGGAGGTCG
>DATGVB010000098.1:0-16341 GCA_035300805.1 Tetragenococcus sp.
GGCCGGATCGTCATTGAAAAAAGCCAAAGAAGAGCTAAAAGCACAGGAGGTGAATAGTGGTGAATGATCGTAATGCAAAAATACGCGGGTTATTAGTTCCTGTTTTTTCAGTTATTCTAGGTCTGTTGATTGGGGCGTTGATCATGCTGTTCTTTGGTTACCAGCCAATGACAGCCTATCAGTCCATGTTAAATGCGTCTTTGGGAACCCAGCGGAGTATTGGTGAAACTTTACGTCAAGCTACGCCTCTGATTTTTACTGCTTTGGGCTTTTCAGTAGCTAATTCAGCTGGTTTCTTTAACATTGGGCTTTCAGGTCAGGCTTTATGCGGCTGGGTTGCAAGTGTCTGGTTTGCCTTGGCTTTTCCTGATTTACCTAAAATTATTTTACTTCCCTTATGTATTATTATTGGAGCATTGGCTGGAGCAATTTGTGCTGCCATCCCTGGATTTTTGAGAGCCTATTTTGGTACGAGCGAAGTAATTGTCACAATTATGATGAATTATATTGTCTTATATCTAAGTACTTATATCTTGCATGAAGTCATGCCAGCTAGTTATCGTTCGAGCTTGGATTCTTCAAATCGTATTACCGAAAATGCAAGTCTGAAAATTCAGAGTCTGACTCAGTTTTTTGGAGGTTCTCGAATCAACGGCGGATTACTGCTAGCTTTGATTGGCCTGGGGGTTGTCTGGTTTGTCATGAAGAAAACAACTCTAGGTTATGAAATTCGTGCGGTCGGCCTGAACCCTTTTGCTTCTGAATATGCTGGGATGAGTAGTAAAAAAACGATTATTTTATCAATGGTCCTTTCAGGAACCCTGGCTGGATTAGGAGGGGTGGTCGAAGGTTTAGGAACTTATCAGAACTTTTTTGTTCAAACGACTTCCTTAGCCATTGGTTTTGATGGGATGGCAGTTTCGCTTTTGGGAAATGGTTCTTCTATCGGTATTCTACTTTCTGCTTTACTATTCAGCGTGTTGAAAATTGGCGGTTTGGGAATGCAGACGGGTGCAGGTGTACCATTCGAAATTGTCAATGTTTCAATTGCCTTGATCATTTTCTTTGTAGCTATTAGTTTTATTATGCATGTGTTGTTAGCTAAATTGATTCCTGATAAAAAACAAGAAGATGTTGTTCAGCAAATTCAAGCAAATGAAGATAATGCAGATAATCAAAAAGGAGGTGATCTGTAATGTCAACAGTCGGCTTAATTTCATTAATTTTAACTTCTGCTTTAGTTTATTCCACGCCGCTGATCTTAACTGCCTTAGGGGGGACTTTTTCTGAACGCAGTGGGGTTGTTAACGTTGGTCTGGAAGGTATCATGGTTATGGGTGCTTTTAGCGGCATTGTTTTCAATTTAGAGTTCGCTGATCAATTTGGTGCCTGGACACCTTGGCTAGGTATTCTGGTTGGAGGTTTGGTAGGCATTGTCTTTTCACTCCTGCATGCTTTAGCCACGATCACTTTTCGTGCAGATCATATCATCAGTGGGACGGTTGTTAATCTGATGGCTCCTGCTTTGGGCGTCTTTTTGATCAAAGTTTGGTATGGCAAAGGGCAAACTGACAATATTGATCGTAATTTAGGCTATTTTTCTTTCCCAGTATTAAAAGATATTCCAGTTATTGGAGATATTTTCTTTAAGAACACTTTTCTGCCTGCCTATCTGGCAATTCTGGTTGCCGTCATTGCCTGGTACATTATTAAAAAAACTCGTTTTGGCCTGCGCTTAAGAGCAGTAGGTGAACATCCGCAAGCAGCAGATACTTTAGGAATCAATGTCTATGTCATGCGTTATTCTGGAGTCTTAATTTCCGGCTTTTTAGGTGGCATGGGCGGAGCAATTTTTGCCCAATCGATTTCCGGCAATTTTTCAGCGGGCACGATCGTCGGGCAGGGTTATATTTCCATGGCAGCTATGATTTTTGGAAAATGGAATCCACTAGGAGCAATGGGGGCAGCGATTTTCTTTGGCTTTGCCCAAAGTTTAAGTATCATTGGAGCTCAATTGCCGGTAATCTCTTCGATTCCTTCGGTGTGGTTACAGATTGCCCCTTATCTAATTACGATTATTGTTTTAGTAGTCTTTATCGGACAATCAACCGGACCTAAAGCAAATGGTAAAAACTATATTAAATCGAAATAAGAAAGAAAAGACGAGTAGGTCATAAAATTATCTGCTCGTCTTTTTCACAAAGGAGAGTTGAAATGAGTAAGATAGAAGAAACAGTAGCATTTATCCAGCGTAAAGGAGTTCAGTCAGTTGATTATGGATTGATTTTAGGTTCTGGTCTGGGAGAATTGGCGACAGAAATTGAAGATCCCATCGTGATTTCATATGAAGAAATTCCTCATTTTCCACAGTCGACTGTAGTTGGTCATGCGGGGCAATTAGTTTATGGTCAGCTGTCAGGAAAAAAAGTTCTGGCGATGCAAGGACGTTTTCATTATTATGAAGGCTATCCGATGGAAGTAGTCACCTATCCAATCCGTGTCATGGCTTTGTTGGGAGTTCATTCACTGATCGTGACCAATGCAGCGGGTGGTGTCAATACAGCTTTTGTTCCAGGAGATTTGATGCTGATCACAGATCATATTAATTATATGGGGACGAATCCTTTAATTGGTCCAAATTGGGATGAAATGGGGCCGCGTTTTCCAGATATGAGTGCTGCCTATGATGTGAAATATCGTAAAACTACACTTACAGTGGCTAAAAAGCAGGGATTAAATTTAAAAACAGGAATTTATATGGGTTTTTCAGGCCCCACCTATGAAACGCCAGCCGAAGTTCGCTTTGCGCGGACAGCCGGTGCTGATGCAGTCGGAATGTCCACTGTTCCTGAAGTGATCGTAGCTGTCCATAGTGGTTTACGTGTATTGGGGATTTCTTGTATTACCAATCTAGCAGCTGGCATGCAGCAAAATTTAAATCATGCTGAGGTAGTTGAAACGACGCAACGCGTCAAAGAGTCATTCAAAACCTTAGTGAAAGAAACTTTAAAAGCATTGTAAGGAGGAAATTATGAGTACGCATATTGAAGCAAATAAAGGCGAGATTGCCGATAAAATTTTACTGCCAGGTGATCCTTTAAGGGCTAAATACATCGCTGAAAACTTTTTAGAAGATGCGGTTTGTTACAATCAAGTTCGAGGTATGCTTGGGTTTACGGGAATCTATCGAGGAGAACGAATTTCTGTTCAGGGAACAGGTATGGGAATGCCTTCTGCTACTATTTATTCTCAAGAGCTGATCCAGTCTTATGGGGTAAAACGTTTAATTCGTGTGGGAACTTGCGGTGCTTTATCCTCAGATGTTCATGTGCGTGATTTGATTTTAGCACAAGGAGCTGTCACTAGTTCGGCAATGGTACAAAAAAACTTTCAAGCTTTCCATTATGCCCCGATCGCTAATTTTGAATTATTAAAAAATGCTTATGAGATCGCAAACAAACAAGGGTTTACCACTCATGTGGGGAATATTTTATCCGAAGATACTTTTTATAAAGACGATATGACAGAAACGATGCGACTAGCAGATCTAGAAATTAAAGGAGTCGAGATGGAAGCTGCCGCCTTATATTATTTAGGAGCTAAATTTCATGTTCAGACTTTGGCTATCTGTACGGTCAGCGATCACATGATAACGGGTGAAGAAACCACAGCATTAGAAAGACAGACAACATTTGATGATATGATCAAAGTCGGTTTACAGACGATTTTGAGTTAAAGGCTGGCGTTCCAGCCTTTTTAGCTAGTCAGTTAGATGAACAAAGCTTATGTTATAATGATCCTAAGCATAAATAAAGGAGGACTTTTTAATGGAAAACTTTACTTTTCATGTGCCTACTGATATTCGTTTTGGTAAAGATCGTTTGTCGGAGTTGCCTGAAGTCTTGAATACTTTTGGTCAAAACGTATTAGTTGTTTATGGTGGCGGCAGTATCAAAAAGAGTGGTTTGTATGATCAGGTCATTACCTTGCTGGCTGAAAATAAAAATCAAGTGATCGAACTGTCTGGAGTAGATCCTAATCCACGCATCGAAACCGTGCAAAAGGGTGTTGAATTATGTCATAAAAATCGTATTGAGGTTATTTTAGCAATTGGCGGCGGTTCAGTTATTGATTGTAGTAAAGCAATTTCAGCGGGCGCTTTTGTTGACGGAGATTTGTGGGAAAATCTAGTTTTAAAGCGTAATTATACTGGCCGAACGATTCCTTTGGTGACGATTTTGACCTTAGCAGCTACAGGTAGTGAAATGAATAATGGCGGTGTGATTTCAAACTTAACAGCAAAAGCAAAATTAGGCGTTCACGGACAAAATATGATTCCTAAAGTTTCTTTTTTAGATCCGACCAATACTTTTACTGTTAGTTCTTATCAGACAGCGGCAGGATCGGCTGACATTCTGAGTCATTTAATGGAAAATTATTTTAACGCCACAGCTGCAACTGAAGTACAGGATAATATCGCAGAAGGACTGATGAAAACAGTCATTAAGTATTTGCCGCTTGCTTTAAAAGAGCCGGATAATTATGATGCGCGTGCAAATTTGATGTGGTCAAGTACTCTAGCGTTAAATGGCTTGACTGGAAGTGGTAAAAAAGGGTCATGGTCTTGTCATGCGATGGAACATGAATTGAGTGCAGTCTATGATATAACTCATGGAATGGGATTAGCAATTTTAACGCCAAGATGGATGAAACACATCTTATCTACAGCTACCATTCCGAAATTTGCGAGATTTGCTAGAAATGTTTGGCAGATAGACGAAAAAGACGATAAAATTGCAGCCGAAAAAGGAATTCAAGCTCTTTATGAATTTTTTGCCAGTTGTGATATTCCGCTGACTTTACCAGAAGTGGGGATCAAGTCAGAAGAAAAATTAGCAGAGATGGCCAAAGCAGCAGTTATGCATAGTTCAATTGCTACTGAAGGTTTTGTACACCTGCAAGAAGAAGACGTCTTAGCCATTTATCAGGCAAGTATGTACCCGATTTTATTTTAATAGCGAGAATTATTATCTTATAGCGTTACAAAAAAAGTCGCCCGTCATTTTTTGACAGGCGACTTTTTTTGTAAAATTCTATAGATAATATTTATTTTTAAAAGAAAGATCGTCGTTTAATTCATAAACACAAGGTTTACCGGTTGGAATTTCTAAGTCCATAATGTCATCATCAGAAATATTTTCAATGTGTTTTGCTAAAGCACGTAAGGAATTCCCATGAGCTGCAACTAAAACAGTTTTACCATCACGTAAAGATGGAGCGATTTGGTCTTCCCAGAAAGGTAAAGCACGTTCTAAGGTAACTTTTAGGTTTTCTCCACCTGGAATTGTTTGTGGATCAAGGTTTGCATAGCGACGGTCGGTTGTAGGATCTGCTAATGGAGGCAAAACATCATATGAACGACGCCAGATATGGACTTGTTCATCGCCATATTTATCACGTGTGTCTTGTTTGTTTAACCCTTGCAAAGCACCATAGTGACGTTCATTCAAACGCCATGATTTTATCTCTGGAACCCATAATTGATCGGACTCTTCTAAAATATAGTGACAAGTCTTGATAGCTCGAGTCAAGACTGAAGTATAGGCAATATCAAATTCAATGCCTGCTTCTTTGATTTTATGTCCTGCTTCTTTTGCTTCTTCAACACCTTCAGGAGCTAAATCAACGTCGACCCAGCCTGTGAATTGATTTTTTTTGTTCCATTCACTCATTCCATGACGTGCAAAAATTAGTTTTGGCATAAAAATTCTCCTTTAACTGTTTTCTTGAAACTTTCATTTCATAATTATTGTACACTTTTTTGTGTGTTTTTACCACGAAAAGCATAGCAGCTAACGAATATCTGTAATGATTTCAGGCCCATTTGCTTTTCCTATAATGACTGTGTTGACCATATTTAGGAATAAACCGTGCTCAACTACACCAACAGTTTCATCTAATTCTTGAGCGAGTGCTTGAGGATCCTCAATTTTTTCTAAATGTAGATCGATGATCGAGTGGCCACAGTCAGTTACTTTCTTCTCATCGCCCTCCATGCGGAAATAAGGATTGTAGCCCTTTTCTTCAAATAGCTGAAAAAGTTGTTCTTGTCCATAAGGAACAACTTCAACTGGTAAAGGAAACTTTCCCAAATGTTCAACTTGTTTTGATTCGTCAATAATCCAAAGAATTTTTTTGGAATAAGTGGCTACAATTTTTTCAAAAAGTAGAGCGGCCCCTCCGCCCTTGATACCATGAAAGTCTTGACTGATTTCGTCAGCGCCATCAATGGTTAAATCAACGTGAGAAACTTCATCGATAGACTTAACGGTAATGCCTAAATCTTCTGCTTGTCTTTTAGAAGCATTAGAAGTAGGAACGCCAATGATTTGTAAGTTTTCTTCTTTCACTCGTCGTCCGACTTCCTCGATCATATAATAGGCGGTTGATCCAGTTCCTAGACCTACGATCATGCCGTCCTCTATATATGAAGCAGCTTGAACACCAACACTTTCTTTTAAATTCACAATTATCACTCCTAAGTTATAAATAAAACGCTTTTCTACTATTATATAGTCTAGCTTTTAAAAATGATAGTCAAGATTGAAAAAAAACCAGTGAATAGTTGACAGAACAAAAAGAACATGTTACTATTTCAAAGGTACTTTATCATGCAGGTTTCTCAGATAAGATGTAATTTTTAAGTTACATTCAATAAGTGCATTGATGTGCATTATTTTTTATCATTAAAAAAGAACCACCTGGATGTGTGGGACTACAAAGCAAGTCAAGGGAGGAGGAAACAAAACAATGCCTACAATTAATCAATTAGTACGCAAATCTCGTAAATCAAAGGTTGGAAAATCAAATTCACCAGCATTAAATAGAGGATACAATAGTTTTAAGAAATCTCAAACAACTGTAAACTCTCCGCAAAAACGTGGGGTGGCAACTCGTGTCGGTACAATGACACCGAAGAAACCAAACTCTGCTTTACGTAAATATGCTCGTGTACGCTTGTCAAACTTAATTGAAGTAACGGCCTATATCCCAGGAATTGGTCATAACTTACAAGAACACAGTGTAGTACTTATTCGCGGTGGTCGTGTAAAAGACTTACCAGGGGTACGTTATCATATTGTCCGCGGTGCTTTAGATACTGCCGGAGTTAATGATCGTAAACAATCTCGTTCTAAATATGGTACAAAGAAACCAAAATAAAACGTATATTAAAAACAATTTTTGAAAGGAGGAGTTATGAATGCCTCGTAAAGGTACTGTAGCAAAACGTGATGTTTTACCAGATCCTATGTATAATTCAAAACTAGTGACTCGTTTGATCAATCGTGTAATGATCGATGGTAAACGTGGTACTGCATCAAATATTATTTATAACGCATTTGAAATCATCAAAGAATCAACAGGTAACGATCCATTGGAAGTTTTCGAACAAGCAATGAAGAATGTTATGCCTGTATTAGAAGTAAAAGCTCGTCGTGTAGGGGGTTCTAACTATCAAGTTCCAGTGGAAGTACGTCCTGAACGTCGTACGACTCTTGGTTTGCGCTGGATGGTTAATTATGCTCGTTTGCGTGGAGAACATACGATGGAAGAACGTTTAGCAAAAGAAATCATGGATGCAGCCAACAATACTGGCGGTTCTGTCAAAAAACGTGAAGAAACGCATAAAATGGCAGAAGCTAACCGTGCATTTGCTCACTATCGTTGGTAATACCTCGCTTCTTTATGATTGAGAGTAATAAAAGTTGAAAAAGTTGAGAGGAGAAAAACCTAGAAATGGCAAGAGAATTTCCCTTAGAAAAAACACGTAATATTGGTATCATGGCACACGTTGATGCGGGTAAAACGACGACAACTGAACGTGTTTTGTATTATACAGGGCGTATCCATAAAATTGGTGAAACTCATGAAGGAGCTTCCCAAATGGACTGGATGGACCAAGAACAAGAACGTGGAATTACAATCACGTCAGCAGCGACAACTGCTCACTGGAATGGTTATCGGGTAAATATTATCGATACTCCAGGGCACGTGGATTTCACCATTGAAGTACAACGTTCTTTGCGTGTGCTAGATGGTGCGGTAACTGTATTGGATTCCCAAGCAGGTGTTGAGCCACAAACAGAAACAGTTTGGCGTCAGGCAACGGAATATAATGTACCGCGTATTGTTTTTTGTAATAAAATGGATAAAATTGGTGCGGATTTCTTATATTCTGTAAGTACGATCCATGATCGTCTGCAGGCAAATGCTCATCCAATCCAATTACCAATCGGTGCTGAAGATAGCTTTGCTGGGATCATCGATTTAGTTAAGATGAAAGCTGAAATCTATGAAGATGATCTAGGTACCACGATCGACGAAACTGAAATTCCAGATGAATACAAAGAGCTCGCAGATGAATGGCATGATAAACTGCTTGAAGCTGTTGCTGATACGGATGAAGATCTTATGATGAAATATCTGGAAGGTGAAGAAATCACTGAAGCTGAACTAAAAGCAGCTATTCGTAAAGCTACTTTATCATTAGACTTCTTCCCGGTATTGTGCGGTTCGGCCTTTAAGAATAAAGGGGTCCAAATGATGCTGGATGCAGTTATTGACTACTTGCCTTCACCAACAGATGTTCCTCCGATTAAAGGAATCGATCCTGCAACTGGAGAAGATACAGAACATCCGGCTAATGATGACGATCCTTTTGCGTCTTTAGCATTTAAAGTCATGACTGACCCTTATGTAGGCCGGCTAACTTTCTTCCGCGTTTACTCAGGTACATTGGATTCAGGTTCTTATGTTCTGAATGCAACCAAAGATAATCGCGAACGTATCGGCCGTATCCTGCAAATGCATGCTAATACACGTAAAGAGATCGACCGTGTTTATTCCGGTGATATTGCCGCTGCAGTTGGTTTGAAGAACACAACAACTGGCGATACGCTTTGTGATGAAAAGAATCCGGTTATTTTGGAATCAATCGAGTTCCCTGATCCGGTTATCGAAGTGGCGGTTGAACCGAAATCAAAGGCTGACCAAGATAAAATGGGAATTGCTTTACAAAAGTTAGCTGAAGAAGATCCTTCTTTCCGTGTTTCATCAAATGTTGAAACAGGCGAAACGATTATCGCTGGTATGGGTGAATTGCAATTGGACGTTTTAGTTGACCGGATGCGTCGTGAATTTAAAGTTGATGCTAATGTGGGGGCTCCGCAAGTTTCTTACCGTGAAACTTTCCGTACTGCAACTAAAGCTGAAGGTAAATTTATCCGCCAATCTGGTGGTAAAGGTCAATACGGTCACGTATGGGTCGAATTTACGCCGAACGAAGAAGGTAAAGGCTTTGAATTCGAAAATGCCATCGTTGGTGGGGTCGTTCCACGCGAATATATCCCGGCAGTTGAAAAAGGCTTGGCAGAATCAATGGAAAATGGTGTCTTGGCGGGTTATCCATTAGTGGATATCAAAGCTAAGTTATATGATGGTTCTTACCACGATGTCGATTCCAATGAAACGGCCTTTCGTGTAGCAGCTTCACTTGCTTTAAGAGCAGCTGCTAAAAAAGCCGATCCAGTCATTCTTGAACCAATGATGAAAGTAACAGTTACTGTACCTGAAGAATATTTAGGTGATATTATGGGACACGTTACTGCTCGTCGTGGACGGGTCGACGGTATGGAAGCTCACGGAAATGCACAAATCGTTCATGCCTTTGTACCATTGGCGGAAATGTTCGGTTATGCAACAACTCTTCGTTCAGCAACACAAGGTCGCGGGACTTTCATGATGGTCTTTGATCACTATGAAGATGTACCAAAATCGATTCAAGAAGAAATTATTAAGAAAAATGGCGGCAATGCTAGCTGATCTTAAGAATTCTTAAGCGAAATACTCCAAAAAACTGTATTTTTTAGAGTGTTTCGTGTACAATGAACTACAGTGATATGGGCAAAAAACTGCCAGTCAGTTTTTACCTATCAAATATAAAATAAACCTAATTTAGGGAGGATAATTTTAAAATGGCAAAAGAAAAATATGACCGTTCTAAACCACACGTTAACGTTGGTACTATTGGACACGTTGACCATGGTAAAACAACATTAACAGCTGCAATTACAACAGTTTTAGCTAAAAAAGGCTTGGCAAATGCTGAAGCTTATGATCAAATCGATGGTGCTCCTGAAGAACGTGACCGTGGGATCACGATTTCAACTGCCCACGTTGAATATGAAACAGAAAAACGTCACTATGCACACGTTGACTGCCCGGGACACGCGGACTATGTTAAAAACATGATCACTGGTGCTGCCCAAATGGACGGAGCTATCTTAGTGGTATCTGCTGCTGATGGTCCTATGCCTCAAACACGTGAACACATCTTGTTGGCTCGTAACGTTGGCGTTCCTTACATTGTTGTTTTCTTAAACAAAATGGACCAAGTAGACGACGAAGAGTTAGTTGAATTGGTTGAAATGGAAGTTCGTGATTTGTTAACTGAATATGGTTTCCCAGGAGACGATGTTCCGATCGTTGCTGGTTCTGCTTTGAAAGCATTAGAAGGCGACCCTGAAAATGAACAAAAAGTGATGGATCTGTTAGATGCAATCGACGACTACATTCCAACTCCAGAACGTGACCATGAAAAACCATTCATGATGCCGATTGAAGATGTATTTTCAATTACTGGCCGTGGTACTGTAGCAACAGGCCGTGTTGAACGTGGTACTGTTAAAGTTGGTGACGAAGTTGATATCGTTGGTATCGCTGAAGCCACTAAGAAAACAACAGTTACGGGTGTAGAAATGTTCCGTAAATTATTGGATTATGCTGAAGCAGGTGACAACATTGGTACTTTATTACGTGGAGTTGCACGTGAAGATATTGAACGTGGTCAAGTTTTAGCTAAACCAGGAACAATTACACCTCATACAAAGTTTACTGCTGAAGTTTACGTATTGACTAAAGAAGAAGGCGGACGTCATACTCCATTCTTCTCTAACTATCGCCCTCAATTCTACTTCCGTACAACTGATATTACCGGTGTAGTAGAATTACCAGAAGGTACTGAAATGGTTATGCCTGGTGATAACGTAACAATGGAAGTTGACTTAATTCACCCAGTTGCTATCGAAGAAGGAACTCGTTTCTCTATTC
The DNA here is from genome assembly GCA_035300805.1 of Tetragenococcus sp. Lineage (GTDB taxonomy): Bacteria > Bacillota > Bacilli > Lactobacillales > Enterococcaceae > Tetragenococcus. Next base: position 11,170 of record DATGVB010000098.1, read on the forward strand.
GTGAAGGTGGACGTACTGTTGGTTCAGGTGTTGTTTCTACAATTTTGGACTAAAATAAATGAATTTAAAAATCCCAGAGTGCAAATACTCTGGGATTTTTTTGCATTCTGCTGAATCTTTTTTTTTTATCAGTTAAGCGCTGGTTATCATTATTGTTTCAAAAAAATCAAGCCTTCAGTTGTTTTGTGATCTTAGTAAAGGATCTTTGAAATTGTTTAAAATCTGTTTTTTCCAGAGCCGTGTAATTGATCCGCATCGAGTTGGTATCATTACTGAATAAAAATGAAGGTGCAACTAATAATTTTTCTTTTAAAAACAACTGCCAGTCTGAGCGTGACAATGATTGATGACGCCAAGTTAGCCAGTAATACAGACCACCGCCGATAGTTTGATAGTTCCAATCGGCTGAGAATGTATCCATGAGAGCAGCAAAAGCTTGACTTTTTTTTTGTAGTTTAGCTTGTAATTGCTGTTGCTTTTTTTTATAGTCTACTTGTGATAAAGCCGCTGTTGCTAAAAGTTGCGGTAAGAAAGCCGTCTCATTTTCTAGGATTTTTTTGGCATTGGTGAGGCTGTCGATCAAGGATTTAGGTGCAAACAACCAGCCGATTTTGATGGCTGAGCTAAAAATTTTTGATAGTGAGCCAAGATAAATCACCAAATCAGGTGCTAATGATTTTAATGAAGGAAGGGCTTGAGTAAATCCTAGTTCACCAAAAACGTTATCTTCAACGATCGGCAGCTGATATTTCTGACAAAGAGTGATGACTTCTTTACGCCTTTTTAAAGACATAGTCTTGCCAGTTGGATTTTGATAGTTGGGATTAAGATAGAGGAATTTGATTTTTTTTCTTTGGATCAGATTTTCTAATTGCTGGCAGTCGATCCCTTCTCTATCTTGTGTAACTCCAGCCAAGTGTATTCCTCTTGATGCAAATAAAGGCAGCGAAAATAAAAAAGAAGGGGTCTCTGTAGCAATCGTATCACCGGGCGTTAATAGAACTTGGATCAGTAAAAAAATTCCTTGGGTAGATCCTGCTGTAATCAGCAGTTCTTGGCCCTGAAACTCTTGTTTTTGAAAAAAATGCTGATAGATTTGATCTTTTAAAGGCTTGTAGCCGGTAGCAAGTACTTTACGTTCTTCTTGAATCATTTGTTCCCAAGACATAGCAGGAAATTTAAAGTTAAAAATCAAAGACTCACTGAGATCTCCTGTGTAGCAATCTAAACAGTTCCGACTATTTTTTTGAGTTTTAAGTTCTGTTAGATAAGGATCTTCTTTTAATAAAGGGCTGGAAAATAAAGTTTGCCAATGGTAAAAAGCAGCCTGATGATTCCCCCACTGTCCAGTTGCTACGCGGGTGCCGCTGCCCTGTTTACGAATCACCCAACCTAAACTCTGCAATTCCTCTAGTGCATGAACAACGGTTGAACGGTTTACTTGCAAGCTCTGTGCTAATTTACGTTCGGCTGGTATTTTTTGCCCAGGAAACAATTCTCCCTGCTGAATACTAGCAATGACCTGATGGATCAACTGCTGATAGGCTGGCTCTTTTTTTCTTTTGTCAATACGCCAGATAAAAGCCACCTCCTTTTATAATTGGATGATTTAAAAATAAGCCAATTGGCTGTTTTCGTCAAGGACAAATTTCGCTATACTAAAAAGATGAGAGAAGGGATAAAATGAAAAAGGTGTTGACGATTGCCGGCTCGGATTCTACTTCAGGCGGAGGTGTCCAAGCTGATTTAAAAACTTTTGAAGAATATGGTGTTTTTGGTTTTTCAGCTTTAACTGCAATTGTGACAATGGACCCAAGTAATTGTTGGAAACATCAGGTAACGGCTCTGAGTGAAGACCTATTAACAAAACAGTTAGTTTCTGTCGCTGCCTGCGGTCCTTTAGATGCAGTAAAGACGGCCATGTTAGGCAATCAAGAGAATATTGAAATAGCAGCTGATTTTATTTGGAAAAACCAATTAACTGAGGTGGTAGTTGATCCAGTGATCGCCTGTAAGGGCACTGCTCAAATATTACAGCCAGAAAGTGTAGCAGGTATTAAAAAGTATCTTTTACCCCAAGCTCTGATAGCAACTCCTAATTTAACTGAAGCAGGTATTATTTCAGGATTAGGAGAGCTCAAAGATATTGCAGCAATGAAAAAAGCAGCTCGGATCATCTATCAGCTTGGAGCAAAAAATGTGATCGTTAAAGGCGGTGCACGCTTAGCTGGTAGTCAGGCGGTGGATGTCTTTTATGATGGTTATGAATTTAAAATATTAAAAGGTCCGAAATTAGCCAGTAAAAATAATCATGGGGCCGGCTGTACTTTTGCTGCTGCAATCACTGCAGCCATTGCTAGAGGCAGTTCAGCTTTTGCTGCTTGTAAGTTAGCTAAAAGTTTTGTTGCCGCAGCAATTGAAGATGGAATAAAGATGAACGATTATGTGGGTCATGTTTGGCATGGTGCTTATAATCAAGCTCAAAGGAGGATGGAAAATGAGATCGACAACTAGAGATATTGTGATGATCGCCTTATTTACAGCATTTACCACTGTGGCTACTATGATTAAAATACCTTTGCCGACAGGAGCTTTTGTACACTTAGGAAATGCAGTTTTACTTTTATCAGTACTTTTTTTAGGCTATGTGAAAGGTTCTTTAGCTGGAGGTTTGGGTTTTGCTATTTTTGATTTAATGAACGGTTATGCAGCTGAAGCTCCGTATTTTATCGTAGAAAGTTTTGTTATCGGTGCAGCGGCCTATGGGACGTTTCTTTTATTTAAAAAAAAGCCAGTTAAAATATGGCAAATTCTGGTGATTGCCACTACAACTGGCATAGCGAAACTTTTAATGACACAAATTAAGAATACCATTCGCCAACTTTATTTGGGTATGAATTTTTCGACAGCTTTTGTTACAGCTGCATTTTCATTACCTGCTACGATCGTTAATGTGTTTTTGACTGCAATTATTGTCTCCTTTTTGTATTTTCCATTGAAAAAGGCCTTGTTTTCGATTTTAAATTGAAAAAAATGAAAATAGTTTCAGAAAATGATATTTTCGATAAAAAAAGCTTGCTATTCAAGCTTTGTCATAATATAATGTAAAAGGTGCTTTTTTCAGAAGTGAAGAAACACGTGACAAAAATATTTTGTCGGCTTAGAAACGAGAGGTTGCGACACGCCCGGGCGCTTTGCCATGGTCGAGTGTGACGGAAAATTTTCGTGGAGCTATGTCTACTTTCAAAATAGGCGAAGGAGGGAAAAAAATGGCAAAACAAAAAATTCGTATCCGACTAAAAGCGTATGAACATCGTATTTTAGATCAATCAGCGGATAAAATCGTAGAAACTGCAAAAAGAACGGGAGCAGCTATTTCAGGTCCGATCCCATTACCAACAGAACGCAGCGTATACACAGTTATCCGTTCACCACATAAATACAAAGATTCACGCGAACAATTCGAAATGCGTACTCACAAACGTCTGATTGACATTGTGAACCCGACACCTAAGACAGTCGATGCTTTAATGAAGCTTGATTTACCGTCTGGTGTAAATATTGAAATCAAACTATAATTTTTATTGGAGGTGTAATCATGACTAAAGGAATCTTAGGGAAAAAAGTGGGAATGACTCAAGTTTTTACAGAAGCAGGCGAATTGATCCCTGTAACCGTCGTCGAAGCTGAACCAAACGTTGTTTTACAACTTAAAACAGTTGAAAATGATGGTTATGAGGCAGTTCAGGTCGGCTATCAAGATAAACGTGAAATTTTGAGTAACAAACCTGCCAAAGGTCATGTAGCAAAAGCAAACACGGCTCCTAAGCGCTTCATTCGTGAATTCAAGAATGTAGAACTTGAGGGTCTAGAAGTAGGATCAGAAATCAAAGTGGATGTTTTCCAGACAGGAGACATTGTTGATGTAACAGGTACAACTAAAGGCAAAGGATTTCAAGGTGTTATCAAGCGTTATGGCCAACATCGTGGGCCAATGGGACATGGTTCTCGTTACCATCGTCGTCCTGGTTCAATGGGTCCAGTTGATCCAAACCACGTTTTAAAAGGCAAACGTCTTCCAGGTCGTATGGGCGGCAAACGTGTAACTATTCAAAATCTTGAAATTGTACGTGTAGATACTGATCGTAACGTAATTATGATCAAAGGTAACATTCCTGGAGCGAATAAATCATTGATTACGATTAAAGCAGCTAGAAAAGCTAAATAATTAAATAGGAAGAAAGGAGGAACTAAGGAATGCCAAATGTAGCATTATTCAAACAAGATGGTAGCCAAAATGGCGAAGTCACATTAAATGAAGAAGTTTTTGGAATTGAACCTAATGAAGCAGTAGTTTTTGATGCACTTATGATGCAACGTGCTTCATTGAGACAAGGAACACACGCGGTTAAAAATCGTAGTGCGGTTTCCGGCGGTGGTAAAAAACCATGGCGCCAAAAAGGAACGGGTCGTGCGCGTCAAGGATCTATTCGTTCACCACAATGGCGTGGCGGTGGCGTTGTCTTTGGACCAACTCCACGTTCTTACAGCTACAAACTTCCTAAAAAAGTTCGTCGCTTAGCAATTAAATCTGTATTGTCAGAAAAAGTTGCTTCAAATAATCTTGTTGTTGTGGATGCTTTGAGTTTTGAAACACCAAAAACACAAGAGTTTAAGAGAGTTTTAGAAAATCTGTCCATCGATTCAAAGGTGTTAGTCGTGGTAGAAACTGAAAATGAATTTGCAGCTTTGTCTGCTCGTAATTTACCAAATGTTACTGTCGTTACACCAAACAGCACATCTGTTTTGGCCGTAACCAGCAACGATAAATTATTAGTAACTCAAACTGCTCTTACCCAAATTGAGGAGGTGCTTGCATAATGGATTTGCTAGATGTGATTAAACGTCCAGTCGTCACTGAAAAGTCAATGGATCTTATGGATGACAAAGTCTACACATTTGAAGTAGATACGCGTGCAAACAAAACGTTAGTCAAACAAGCCGTTGAGTCAGTCTTTGATGTCAAAGTCAAAAAAGTGAATATCCTCAATGTACACCCTAAAGCAAAACGTATGGGTAAATATCAAGGATACACAAAAAAACGTCGTAAAGCATATGTGACACTTACTGAAGAATCAAAAGAAATCGAAATTTTCTCAGCCGATAAATGAG
>DATGVB010000099.1:0-2356 GCA_035300805.1 Tetragenococcus sp.
ACATAAAAATCGAAGAAGTTAAAATTAACGACCGCCTCTTGGTGAAACCAGGAGAGCTGGTTCCAGTTGATGGTCGTGTTGTAAAGGGAACAACTTATGTCGATGAAAGCTCACTGACAGGAGAAGCTCGTTTAGTCGAAAAAAAACAGGATGACTCCTTAATGTCCGGCTCTTTGGTTAAAGATACTTCGATTTATATGCAAGTAGATAAAAAAGCCAGTGATAGTAAGTATCAACAATTAGTCAAATTGGTTGAGGAATCAAGTAATCATCCCGCACACTTTGTCCGTTTGGCGGATCAATATGCAGTTCCATTTACCTTGGCTGCTTATTTAATTGGCGGAATCGCCTGGTGGATTTCAAAAGATGCCACACGTTTCGCTGAAGTTTTAGTGGTGGCTTCTCCGTGTCCTTTGATTTTAGCAGCGCCGGTAGCTTTAGTTGCCGGAATGAGTCGTTCCAGCCGTAACGGGATCGTGATGAAAAATGGTACTACAATTGAAAAACTCGCCCAAGCGCGCACTGCTGTTTTTGACAAAACCGGCACTTTGACCAAAGGACAACTTTCTGTCGATGAAATTATACTGCAAAATAACGATATGACTGAAGATGAGTTGCTTCAATTAGCAGCTAGTGTTGAGCAAGAATCCGCACATATTTTAGCTCGTTCTTTAGTTCAGGCAACAAAACAAAGAGAGATTGCGATCTTGCCGACTGAAAACTTGTCAGAAAAAACGGGTGCAGGAGTCATGGCCGTAATTGATCAGAAAAAAGTAAAAGTCGGGAAAGCTAATTTTGTCGGTGTAAAAAATCCTGCAGCAAGTACGCAGACTAGTGTTTATGTATCAGTAGATAATCGTTATATTGGCAAAATTACTTTTGAAGATCAGATTCGATCAGAAACAACTTCAACTATCCGGGAATTAAAAGAATTAGGATTAGAAAAAGTAGTTATGCTTACTGGAGATAATGAATATACAGCCAAAGAAGTGGCTGAACTGGCTAAAATTAAAGAAATTCATGCTAAATGTTTACCAGAAGAAAAAATTGCGATTATTTCAGAATTAAAAGAAAAATTGCCGCCTGTCATTATGGTTGGAGACGGAGTTAATGATGCACCTGCTTTAGCATCAGCAGATATAGGAATTGCGATGGGAGCCCATGGTTCAACGGCCGCCAGTGAAAGTGCAGACGCAGTTATTCTAAAAGATAATTTGACTCGGGTATTAACAGCTGTTCATATCTCACAAGAAACCATGAAAGTTGCACGACAATCTGTTCTGATTGGTATTTTCATCTGTTTAGTTTTAATGTTGATTGCTTCTACTGGAATTGTGCCAGCCTTGTTTGGTGCTGCCTTACAAGAAGTAGTTGATACTGTTTCGATTTTAAGTGCTTTACGAGCTAGAAGAGATTAAAAAAGTTTAGTCGTTGGACTAAGCTTTTTTATTTTGGCAGTAAATCAGCCGGATGTGGTCCCAGTTTTAGAAGTATGGGCACCATGTCAGGCAACTTGTTGCCAATATAGCCTGGCTCTGCAGTATCAAAAGATGAATAAAAAGCTAGACTTAGCTATGATATAATTAGAAGACAGCATTTCAGAAGGGGGATAAAATGGATTTTACTTGTGAGTCAGCAGATCAGTATGTTTCAGTCAATCAGTCAAAAGTGAATAAGCAATACTACCCAGAGTATCATCTTGCACCAGCACTTGGGTGGATGAATGATCCGAATGGAGTTTCTTTTTTTAAAGGAGAATATCATTTGTTTTATCAGCACTATCCTTATGCAGCTACTCATGGCAAGATGCATTGGGGGCATGCTAAAAGTCCGGACGGTTTGTGCTGGAGCCATCTTCCGGTAGCTTTAGCGCCAGATCAGACTTATGACCAGGGCGGCTGTTTTTCAGGAAGTGCGATCGAAAAAGCAGGTAAGTTGTACTTAATGTATACCGGGCATTTACCAGATAAAAAAGATAAAGAAAATACTCGGCAAAATCAGAATATAGCGATTTCTGCTGATGGAATTCATTTTAAAAAATTTGCAGGAAATCCCGTTTTAACTGAAAAAGATATTCCAGCAGGGTCTTCCGTTACAGATTTTCGCGATCCTAAAATTTTCGAACGAGCGGGCCAATACTATTGTGTGATTGGTTCAAAAACGTTAGATGATCAAGGTCAAGTATTGCTTTATCAATCGGATGATCTACTGGAATGGACCTTTGTTTCGGTGGTATTCCCACATAATAAATATTTAGGTAAAATGGTTGAGTGTCCTGATTTGTTAATTTTTGCCGAAAAAGCAGTATTTATCTTGAGTGCAATGGATTACGTTGATGAGAAAGGGGTCTATTATT
>DATGVB010000100.1:0-5218 GCA_035300805.1 Tetragenococcus sp.
AGTGTGGACATAAAGATGGCAAGAAGCCACTTGAAATTCGAGAATGGACTTGTTCTGTTTGTCATACTCATCATGACCGAGATATAAACGCAAGTATCAATATTCTGACTGAAGGTCTACGACTAAAACAATTAGCTTAGATACAAACAAGAACCGTAGGAACTACGGGGATAGCTTGGTAAATAAGAGACACCGCTGCGAGTGAAGAAATACGCTTGCAAGTACGCTCTATTCCCAAGAAGCTACCACTTCAAGCGTTAAGAACCGTTAGGTTTAGCTAAGTGGTGAGTAGTTCACCTTAATAAAATACTATGATGCTTTTAGATAGATTAAAAACCGAACGTTTATCTTTTTGACAGGGCCAAAAATAGTGCTTTAAGTTGCTTTTTGTGTAAAAATATACTAAAGTGTTATAGGCTCGACTAACAAGTCGAATAAAAAGCTTTTGAAAGGATGTAATTCCATGTTTGATATGCAAGTTTTTGATTATGAAGATATTCAGTTGATTCCTAATAAATGTATCGTAAAAAGTCGCTCGGAATGTGATACGAGTGTGAAATTAGGCAAGTTTACTTTTAAGATGCCCGTAGTTCCGGCCAATATGCAAACCATTGTAGACGAGACGATTTGTGAACAGTTAGCTGCTAATGGATATTTTTATATCATGCATCGTTTTGATAGTCATAAAAGAATTGCCTTTATTAAAAAAATGAAACAAAAAAATCTGTTTACTTCGATCAGTGTTGGTGTGAAGCAGGAGGAGTTTCAATTCATCGATGAACTGGCACAGGCAGATCTTGTACCTGATTATATTACAATTGACATTGCGCATGGTCATTCTAACGCAGTGATCGAAATGATTCGTAATATCAAAGAAAAACTACCCGCTAGTTTTGTGATCGCTGGTAACGTTGGTACACCAGAAGCGGTACGTGAACTAGAAAATGCGGGTGCTGATGCTACTAAAGTAGGGATTGGTCCCGGAAAAGTCTGCATTACAAAATTAAAGACGGGTTTTGGTACAGGCGGCTGGCAGTTAGCTGCTCTGCATTGGTGTTCAAAAGCTGCCAGAAAACCAATTATTGCTGATGGAGGCATACGTACACATGGAGATATTGCGAAATCCGTTCGTTTTGGGGCAACAATGGTAATGATTGGTTCTTTATTTGCCGGTTGTGAAGAATCTCCTGGTGAAACCAAAGTAGAAGATGGAATCGTTTATAAAGAGTATTTTGGCTCAGCTTCTGAATTTCAAAAAGGGGAAAAGAAGAATGTCGAAGGCAAGAAAATCTGGGTGGTCTATAAAGGTTCTTTAAAAGATACCTATAAAGAAATGCAGCAAGACTTGCAGTCGGCTATTTCTTATGCTGGAGGCTGTGATTTAGAATCCATCCGTACAGTCGATTATGTGAAAGTGAAGAATTCGATTTTCAATGGTGATACTATCTAATTCATGTCTGATTTGCTAGAATGAGCTGGAGGTGAAAAATATGACAATAAAAGTGATGTCGATTTTTGGTACCAGACCAGAGGCAATCAAAATGGCTCCGGTTGTCAAAGCGCTAGAAAAAGATCCACGCTTTACATCCATGACGGTTATCACAGGCCAGCATCGCGAAATGCTGGATCAGGTACTAAATATTTTTGCTATCCATCCAGATAATGATTTGAATATAATGGCTCAGAGACAGACTCTGACTGATATTACAACGAAAGTTCTGTTAGAATTGCAGCCGGTTTTAAAAAAAGAAAAACCTGATATGGTATTAGTTCATGGGGATACGACGACAACTTTTGCTGCGGCGACGGCTGCCTTTTATGAACAGATACGAATTGGTCATGTGGAAGCTGGCTTACGGACTTGGAACAAATATTCACCATTTCCTGAAGAGGCCAACCGGCAGATGACAGATGCTTTAGCTGATCTTTATTTTGCTCCGACAAAGCAGAGCAAAAAAAATCTGCTAGCAGAAAATCATTTAGCATCACAAGTTATTATTACAGGTAATACGGCAATTGATGCTTTAGATTATACCATTCAAAAAGACTATCATTCTGCTCATCTGGCGCCAGATGACAAGCGTCAGATCATCGTCACTATGCATCGTCGGGAAAACTTGGGTCAGCCAATGCAGCAATCTCTTAAGGCCTTGGCTAGGATCGCTCAAGAATTTTCCGATGTAGAAATGATCTTTCCAATGCATAAAAACCCGCAGGTTCGTCAACAGGCGCAGTCAATTTTGGCTGATCTGCCGAATGTTCAGCTGATCGAACCTTTAGATGTAATTGATTTTCACAATTTTTTAGCCAATAGTTATTTAGTTCTTAGTGATTCTGGCGGTGTTCAAGAAGAAGCACCTTCATTAGGTGTTCCCGTTTTGGTTTTACGCGATACAACCGAAAGACCAGAAGGGATCACTGCAGGCACTTTGAAGCTGATTGGGACACAAGAAGAGCAAGTTTATCAGGAAACTAAAAAATTATTGGTAGATCCTGAAACTTATCAGAAAATGGCCGGAGCTAAAAACCCTTATGGTGACGGTCATGCCAGTCAAAGAATCTTAGAGAGCATTGTTAACTACTTTAATGTAGAGTAGGTTGACAAGATGGTGATCTTTCGTTAGTCTGGTATTAGAAAAGTAAATATTTGTTAGGTGAGGCTCCTATACGAAAATAGGCTGCTGCCGTGAAAGGTTCGAGAGACCCTGATCTGGTATAACAGGAACAGTCGCAAAGGCTGTTCATAATGTAGCTGACAGAAATTTTGTCTACATCGTATAGTGTCAAAGCTCAACATTGATCATAAATAACTAAGTTCATGCTCAGTGTTGATTGAGTGTGGGCTTTTTATTTTATCTGGATAAAAAAGGAAGGTGATTTTTATGGAAGGTCCCGATTTGTTATTTATAAAATTTAATTTAAACCACTAGGAAAAAATTCATGTTTTCCTGGTGAGTAAGGAGGAGAACATGAAAGCAGCAAAAAATAAAGAAAAAGAATTGATGCAGTTCAGTCTTTTATCTGAAAGAGAAATTATGATGAAATTGCGTACTTCAGTGAAAGGTCTGACTGAAGAAGAAGCACAAGTACGCCTGAAGGAATACGGAGAAAATCGGATAAATGCTCAAAAGCCGCTTCCTGCCTGGAAAATTTTTTTAAGAGCTTTTGAAGATCCTTTTGTTTTTGTTTTGATTTTCTTGATCATTGTCTCTTTATTTATTCATGATTATGATGCAGCGGCTGTCATGGGAGTCATGATACTTGCAAGTACGGTGATCACTTTTATTCAGGAATACCGTTCACAAAAGGCCAGTTTAGAGTTAAAAGAATTTATTGAAAATACTTGTCTGATCACTAGAGAAGACGATGCCAATGAGATCCCGATGGATGAAGTGGTGCCAGGTGATATCCTGACTCTGGGTACAGGTGATATGATCCCTGCAGACGCTATGTTACTGTGGACCAAAGACTTGTTTGTCAATCAGTCTTCACTAACTGGCGAATCGATGCCGGTAGAAAAATATGCACCACTTGCTGTAGAGGGATCTGAAGCTAAGAGTGCGATCGAACGTTCGAATTTAGTTTTTATGGGTACTGACGTTATCAGTGGACAAGCTCAAGCAATTATTGTAAAGACCGGACAAGAAACTTTATTCGGAGATATTGCAACACAAGCATCACAATCCAGAGGCAAGACGGCTTTTGACAAAGATTTAACGCAAATCAGCAAGTTATTACTACGCTTGGTCTTCTGGTTGTTTCCTATCGTTTTTGTATTAAATGGTATTACTAAAGGTGACTGGGCTCAGGCTTTCTTTTTTGCCATTGCAGTGGCAGTAGGGCTGACTCCTGAAATGCTGCCGATGATCGTAACGACTAATCTGGCCAAAGGGGCAATGACCTTATCCAAAGAAAAAGTCATTGTTAAAGAACTGGCTTCTATTCAGAATCTGGGGAGCATGGATATCTTATGTACTGATAAGACAGGGACGATCACTGAAGATCGAGTGGTTTTGGTGCAACATCTAGATGCTTTGGGAAACCCTGACGAAGAAATTTTAGAAATTGCTTATCTAAATGCTTTCTATCAGACAGGTTGGAAAAATTTAATGGATGTAGCAGTAATCGACTTCTATCAAAAAGAAGCAAGACAGTCTTTTTATCAGTCGATTGTTAAAATTGACGAGTTACCTTTTGACTTTAATCGGAGACGACAATCGGTAGTGATGCGACTTGATGATGAACAGTTAATGATCACTAAAGGGGCTGTCGAAGAAATGGAGAAATGCTGCAGCTATGTCAAAGTAAAAGGGGAAATCGTTGCTTTAACGGATGATTTACGCCAGCAGTTACGCCAGCTTAATCATCGGTTGAATTCAGAAGGAATGCGTGTATTAACGGTAGCAACTAAAAAGAACGTCCATCAGTCAGCTATCTATACTGTAGCAGATGAAAGCCAAATGACTTTGATCGGCTTTATGTGTTTTTTGGATCCAGCTAAAGAATCAGCGACAACAGCTATTTCTTCACTTCATGAACATGGAGTTGAAGTTAAGGTTTTGACAGGTGACAATGAAGTTGTTGCTAAAAAAGTTTGCGGCGATGTGGGTATCGAAGTTAACGATATCTTATTGGGTAATGACATCGAGGAATTATCTGATAAAGCATTGAAAGAAAAACTAGTCAATACACATTTGATTGCTAAACTTAGCCCGCTGCAAAAATCACGAGTTATTGATTGTCTGCAACAAGACCGACACACAGTCGGCTTTATGGGAGACGGGATCAATGATGCCCCGGCTTTACGTAAAGCCGATGTAGGTATTTCTGTTGATACGGCAGCAGATATAACTAAAGATGCCAGTTCGATCATTCTACTTGAAAAAAGCCTTGATGTGCTTGCTCAAGGAGTCATTGAAGGTAGAAAAGTCTTTTGTAATATGATGAAATACATTCAAATTACTTTAAGTTCTAACTTTGGAAATGTTTTTACAATTTTAATTGCCAGTGCTTTTCTGCCTTTTTTACCGATGATATCTTTACAGCTGTTGGTGCAAAACCTGATTTACGATATGGCTCAACTGGCTTTGCCTTGGGATAATGTAGATGCTTCTCAATTGATTCGACCTTCAAAATGGAAACTAAAAGATTTGACCAGATACACTTTTCTTATTGGACCAGTAAGTAGTATTTTTGATATTCTGACTTTCCTTTTGAT
>DATGVB010000101.1:0-7927 GCA_035300805.1 Tetragenococcus sp.
AATGTCTCACGATCCACTTCTTTTAGCAGTTCGCCATCATGAATAAAACCAAAGCGGGTCGCTAACTGACCCAATTCACCTAAAATATGAGAAGAAAGCATAAACGTTGTCCCTTGTTCTCGATTCATTTTCTGAACTAATTTCCTAAAACTTGCAATTCCCTGCGGATCAAGACCATTAATTGGCTCATCCATAATAATTAAATCTGGATTACCAATTAAAGCATTCGCAATATTCAAACGTTGTTTCATTCCCATTGAAAAAGACTTCACTTTTTTTTGTACTTTATCTAATTCGACTAGCTGCAGCACACGGTCAACTTCCTTTTTATCAGAGATCCCTTTGATTTTACAAGTATAGTTCAAATTCTCTTTGGCATTCAGATAAGAAAAATACTGTGCACCAAACATAAAACCAATATTTTTTTGTGCTTCCGTTAAGTTTTCTACTGAAGACTCGTCATAAATAGTAACTTCGCCATCATTAGATTTAGCCAGCCCCATGATAACTCTAAACAGCGTTGATTTACCTGCTCCATTTTTTCCTACTAAGCCATAAACTTCTCCAGGTCGTACATGGATCGACACATTGTGTAACGCAGTCTGTTTACCATATTTTTTTGTCACAGCCTGTGTAGTTATGATATTTTTCATTCTTTGTTCTCCTTTTTTTTATAATCTTAGTCTAGTAAGGAGAATTTTCAAAAGTCTGACATAAGTCTTAAAAAAGTCTTACATTTGATTTAGTTGAAAACCTACGCCCCAAATAGTCTTGATAATTTCTTTTTCTGTAACTGCTTGAAATTTATTGCGTAAACGGGAAATATGGACTGTCACTGTATTATCATCTCCCAAATAGTCATCTTGCCAGACAGTTTCGTAAAGATTAGCTTTAGTAAAAACTTTTCTAGGATGCTGTAAAAAACACTGCAATAAGTCATATTCTTTTTGAGTTAGATCAAGTGGCTGTTTCACATAGCAGACGCTTCTGGACTCCTGATCCATTGTAATGTCGCCCACCTGTAAAATTTTTTTCACCTGTGACTTTGAGACATGATTTCGCAGCTGGTTTTTAACTCGGGCAGTCACCTCTACAGTATTAAAGGGTTTTGCAATATAGTCGTTTGCTCCTTCTTCTAAAACAGCCGATAAGACCATGGGCTCGTTTTTAGCAGTAATAACAATAATTGGCGTCTTAATTGTCAGCCTGATTTCTCGAATAAGTTCTTCGCCGCTTACTCCAGGCAGCATTAAATCCAACAAAATCAAATCAAAGTATTCTTTAGTTAAAATTCGCCGAGCTTCAGAACCAGCAAAAGCTTGCGTCACCTGATAATCTGCGGCCAATAAATCATACAGCAAATTATTAATACTGTCATCATCTTCTACAATCAAAATTTTTTCCATTTTTCTACATCCTTAAAATTTATCTTACTTAAATTCTAGCCTGAAACTGAAATGAGTGACCATAATTACCAGATATCTGCTGCAATTTCTTGTAACAACTCTATTTTATTCCATTGTTGTTCTTCTGTAAGATGATTTCCTTCCTCAGTAGAAGCAAAGCCGCATTGGGGACTTATCGCTAAGTTTTCTAACGGAATATACTTAGTAGCTTCTTTAATTCGTTCTTTAACTAACGTTTTATCTTCCAATTCAGGAAATTTTGAAGTGACGAGTCCTAAAACTACTTTGCTTGTTTTATTATTCCAATAGCGTAAAGGCTCGAAATCGCCTGCCCGATCCGAATCATATTCTAAAAAGTAACCATCATAATGAGTTGCAAATAATTCTTTAGCAATTGGCTCATAGCCACCGGAAAACAACCAGGAAGAGGCATGATTGCCTCGGCAAATATGAGTTGTTAACGCCATATCCGCTGGCTTATCAGCTAATGCACCATTAATAATATCTGTACAGATCTGGGCAACCTTTTTTGGTTCCATTCCTTTCTCCTGAATTTCCTGGCGTTTATTAGCATCTGCCAGAAAGGCCCAATTCGTGTCATCAAATTGTAAATAGCGACAACCCTTACTATAAAAAGCTGCAATTACAGCTTGATAAGTTTGCGCTAAATCATGATAAAAATCTTCAATATTCGGATAAATTTCATGTATTTTTGATGAACCGTCATTCGCCAAAAGCTCTTGGCGCAAAATCATATTAGGACTTGGAATCGTTGCTTTTGCGATAGCATCGCCTTTGGTTCCGACCGTTTTTTGTAAAAATTCAAAATCTGCTAAAAACGGATGGTTATCATTAAATGAAATCTTATCTACTACACGGATGTTATAAGATGGAGCTGTTTGCCCATGAAAATGCTGATTATAACCTTTTTCAGGTACATAACCCGTTACCCCATTTAAATGTTCCAAAAAGTCTAAATGCCAAAAACTACGACGAAACTCACCATCTGTAATTCCCTTTAAACCAACCGCTTTTTCTTTTTCGACTAAATCGATGATGGCCTGGTCTTCAATCTTACGCAATTTTTCTTGATCGATTTTTCCTGCGTGGAAATCTGTCCTGGCCTTTTTCAAAGTTTCTGGACGCAAGAAACTCCCTACATGATCGACTGTAAAGGGAATATCTTTTTTTACTAATGTACTCATTCTAATTCCTCCTTTAATAAATAAAAAAGCCCCTTCGTACAAGTTAAAAACTCAACGAAAGGGCGAATCAACGCGGTACCACCTTTATAAAATACTCAAACTCGACTAAGGATCTAATCGATGGTTTGGATAACGACAAACCATGTCGCTTTTGATTACTTATCATCAAAAGTTCCTCATTAGCCATTTTCAGCTTATCATCATCAACATGTCTCACCACAATCATGTCTCTCTAAAGACTACTTTAAGCTTACTTTCTAAATCAAAGGAAATGTTTTATTGTGATAAAGACTAGCACAAATAGATCAATTTTGTCAAATCTTTTAAAAAAATTGAGATCCAGTTTAGAAAAACTGAATCTCAGATTTTTATTATTCTTTATCATTTAGCTCATTTATCGCATCTTCTGCAGCCATCTGTGCCTCAATATCAGAAATGCTATATACATTTTCACTTACCACTTCTTTAGGTTCCATATTACGGTAACGTGCCATGCCTGTTCCGGCTGGAATAATTTTACCGATAATAACATTTTCTTTCAATCCTAACAGTGGATCTTTCTTACCACGCAGAGCCGCATCCGTTAAGACACGTGTTGTTTCTTGGAAAGAAGCTGCCGATAAGAAACTATTTGTTTCCAATGAAGCTTTGGTAATTCCCAATAAAACGGGACGGCAAGTAGCAGGAATACCGCCTTTAACCAAAGTATTATAATTTTGATCTTTAAAATCAGCAATATCAAGTAAAGTACCTGGTAAAATATCAGTATCTCCTGGATCCATTACCCGAACTTTACGTAACATTTGACGTACCATTACTTCAATATGCTTATCACCGATTTCTACCCCTTGCATACGGTAAACGTGTTGTACTTCACGCAAAAGATAATTTTCGACCGAGATAACATCACGAACTTGCAGCAGTTGTTTAGGGTCGATCGAACCTTGAGTAAGTGGTGCACCACGATGGATACGATCTCCTTCAGCAACTTTCATACGAGCTGTATAAGGGACAGTATAGGTACGGGTATCCGTATCCCCTGTGATTGTCACTTCTTTGGTTCGGGTTGCAGCATCTTCGGCAATTTCTGTTATTTCACCAGTTACCTCGGTAATTACCGCTTCCCCTTTTGGATTACGCGCTTCAAAAATTTCTTGTACCCGTGGTAAACCTTGAGTAATATCATCTCCAGCAACTCCACCTGTATGGAAAGTACGCATAGTCAACTGAGTCCCAGGTTCACCAATGGATTGAGCAGCTACAGTACCTACGGCTTCACCTACTTCGACTTCATTGCCAGTTGCTAAATTACGCCCATAGCAGTGTTTACAAACACCATGCTTAGTATTACAAGTAAAAGCAGAACGAATTGACACCTTGGTGATGCCCGCATCGACAATAGCCTTAGCATCTAATTCAGTCATCAAATGATCTTTTTCAACCATTAATTCATTTGTTTCGGGATGATAAATCGTCTTACTAGTATAGCGTCCTACCAGACGTTCTTCTAAAGTCTCAATTATTTCATTGCCTTCTGTAATAGCTTCAATATCAAGCCCACGATCTGTACCGCAGTTATCTTCACGAATAATGACATCCTGAGCTACATCAACCAGACGACGCGTCAGATAACCTGAATCAGCTGTCTTCAAAGCAGTATCTGTCATCCCTTTACGAGCACCATGAGTTGAAATAAACATTTCCAATACAGTCAAGCCTTCACGGAAATTCGAAACAATGGGCAGTTCCATAATTTTACCACTTGGAGCAGCCATCAAACCACGCATACCAGCCAGCTGAGTAAAGTTAGAGATATTCCCACGAGCTCCAGAATCTGACATCATGAAGATTGGATTTTGTGCTCCTAATGATTCCATCAGCTTCAACTGGATCTTATCTTTCGCTTCATTCCAGACATTGATCACTCGTTCATAACGTTCATCATCTGTAATCAGACCACGACGGAATTGTTTGGTGATAGTGTTTACCTGCTTATGGCCATCATTGATCAGACTTTCTTTTTCTTCTAGGACGGTAATATCAGAAATACCAACTGTGATACCCGCATGAGTTGAATGCTTATAGCCTAAGTCTTTCAGCCGGTCTAACATACGTGAAGTTTCTGTTACTTTAAAACGTTTAAAGACCTCTGCAATGACATCTCCTAAATTACCTTTTTTGAAAGGACCAACTAACTCTTGCTCCTTAATGAAAGCAGGAATATCGGTACCTGGTTCAACAAAGTATTTATCAGGAGTTTGTACTGTCAAGTTAAAATCAGTGGGTTCATTCAGATAAGGAAATTCTGATGGCATGATCGAGTTAAAAATGATCTTACCTACTGTCGTCACCATTAAACGGTCTTTTTGAAAATCAGTAAGCGGTTTGTTTCCTAAACGATTAGGATCAACAGCAACCCGCGAATGCAAATGAACATAGCCGGCTTTCCAGGCAGCATAAGCCTCATCCATATCCCGGAAAATCATACCTTCACCTTCACGGCCCACTTCTTCTAAAGTTAGATAATAGTTTCCTAATACCATATCTTGAGATGGCGTAACAACAGGCTTCCCATCTTTAGGATTTAAGATATGCTGAGCTGCCAGCATCAACATCCGCGCTTCGGCTTGTGCTTCTTCATTTAAAGGCACATGGACAGCCATTTGGTCTCCGTCAAAATCGGCATTGTAAGCCTCACAAACCAGCGGATGCAGCCGAATAGCACGTCCTTCAACTAAAATAGGTTCGAAAGCTTGTATTCCTAAACGGTGCAGGGTCGGTGCCCGGTTCAACAGAACTGGATGTTCTTTAATTACATCTTCAACGACATCCCAAACATCATCTTCTTGTCTTTCAATTTTACGTTTAGCATTTTTGATATTTGAAGCTAACTCGCGTTCTACTAATTCTTTCATGACAAAAGGCTTAAATAATTCAATTGCCATTTCCTTTGGCAGACCACATTGATACATCTTCAAAAAAGGTCCTACACAGATAACCGAACGACCTGAATAGTCTACCCGTTTACCTAATAAGTTCTGACGGAAGCGTCCTTGCTTTCCTTTTAACATATGAGAAAGTGATTTTAGTGGACGATTGCCTGGCCCTGCTACTGGACGACCACGACGACCATTGTCAATCAAGGCATCCACAGCTTCTTGTAGCATCCGTTTTTCATTTTGAACGATAATATTAGGCGCATTTAAATCCAATAAACGTTTCAAACGATTATTACGGTTAATGACACGACGATATAAGTCATTTAAATCACTTGTTGCAAAACGGCCGCCTTCCAACTGAACCATCGGACGCAAATCTGGCGGAATCACTGGAATTACATCCATAACCATCCAACTTGGTTCATTGCCGGAAGTACGGAAAGCTTCTAGAATATCTAGACGACGAATCGCACGTGTTCTTTTTTGACCGGATGCACTTTTTAACTCTTCTTTTAATTCAACTGCTTCAGCTTCAAGATCCACTGTATTTAATAGCTGACGAATGGCTTCTGCTCCCATAGCCGCATTAAATTCCTGGCCGTATTGTTCACGTTTTTCACGATATTCACGTTCAGTTAATAATTGTTTCTTTTCCAGACTTGTATTGCCTGGATCAACCACAACATAAGAAGCAAAATAGATAATTTCTTCTAAAGCCCGCGGACTCATGTCCAGCACTAGACCCATTCGTGATGGGATCCCCTTGAAATACCAGATATGAGAAACCGGAGCTGCCAACTCAATATGCCCCATTCGTTCACGACGAACTTTAGAGCGCGTGACTTCAACTCCACAACGATCACAAACGATCCCCTTATAACGGATTCGTTTATATTTTCCGCAAGCACATTCCCAGTCTTTGGTCGGACCAAAGATACGTTCATCAAAAAGACCTTCGCGTTCTGGTTTTAATGTCCGATAGTTGATCGTTTCCGGCTTTTTAACTTCACCATAAGACCAGCTTCTGATTTTTTCGGGAGAAGCCAAACCTATTTGCATACTTTCGAATTTATTTACATCAATCAAAAAGGGTTCCCTCCATTTCAATTTACACCCTGAATCAGAAAAAACAATTGCTTTCGAAAGAAAAGTATCAATTACTATGAAGATAATAATTGATCACTTTTCTCCAACAGCTGTTTAATCTAATGGAGCATCTGCCGGTCTGTTTTCTTCATCAGCCGGTTTGTTTTCCGGCTGTTTACTTGCGGCCTCGGCTTCCGCTTTTTTAGCATTTTGTTTTTCAGCAAATTTTTCTAAAGCATCTACTGTAATCAAATCATCATCATCATCATCCATGTCGCGTAGTTCAATTTCTTTATCCTCAACATCTAAAACACGCATATCAAGACCTAATGATTGGAGTTCTTTGACAAGTACACGGAAAGATTCAGGTACTCCCGGTTTTGGAATTGGTTCGCCTTTAACGATTGCTTCATAGGTTTTCACTCGTCCAACTACATCATCTGACTTATAAGTCAAGATTTCCTGCAAGGTATAAGCTGCACCATAAGCTTCCAGTGCCCAAACTTCCATTTCACCAAAACGTTGACCACCAAATTGAGCTTTACCACCTAAAGGTTGTTGAGTAACTAAAGAGTATGGACCAATTGAACGGGCATGTAGCTTGTCATCAACCATATGAGCTAATTTCAGCATATACATGACACCCACTGAAATCCGGCCGTCAAAAGGTTCCCCGGTGCGACCATCATATAAAACAGTTTTCGCATCCTTGGCTAGTCCGGCTTCAGCAACTGTTTCCCAGACGTCATCATCACTAGCTCCATCAAATACGGGTGTAGCTACATGAATACCTAATTCTCTAGCAGCCATTCCTAAATGTAATTCAAGCACTTGTCCGATATTCATCCGGGAAGGGACCCCTAATGGATTCAGCATAATGTCAATAGGCGTTCCGTCAGGTAAGAATGGCATATCTTCTTCTGGCATGATTCGGGAAACGACCCCTTTATTACCATGCCGGCCAGCCATCTTATCGCCTTCGTGTATCTTACGTTTTTGCACGATATAAACGCGAACCAGCATATTAACTCCTGGTGAAAGCTCATCGCCGGCTTCACGCGTAAAGATTTTTACATCGTGAATGATTCCGCCGCCGCCGTGTGGCACGCGTAAAGAAGTATCACGGACTTCACGAGCTTTTTCTCCGAAAATCGCATGCAACAATCGTTCTTCAGCTGATAATTCAGTGACTCCTTTAGGGGTTACTTTACCTACTAAAAGATCGCCATCGCGAACTTCTGCCCCGATACGGACGATTCCCATTTCATCCAGATCCTTCAAGGCATCTTCA
>DATGVB010000102.1:0-17659 GCA_035300805.1 Tetragenococcus sp.
GCTTTACCAATAATCTTTAGCTTTCGATCTTTAGTAATGATCACTGGATCGAAATCGGGATTTTCCGCCTGCAAAAAGATGAATTTTTCCTGTTTTCGTATTTTTCTTAATAAAATATTAGCATCATCGTCAATGATTAAAGCAGCGATTTCTTCATTTTTAACGGCTTCCTGAAATTTGATTAAAACTTTGGCATCCTCAGGTATGATGGGTGCCATACTTGTATCTGTTTGTTTATAAAAGAAGTACTCGCCGTGTGGCAGGTCGGTTAAGAGTGCGGGCTGATAAGCGTCTTTATTCGTCTCGGCAATCAGAGTTGAAGTGTTGGCCAGCTGTTTCAGGACAGGTAAATAGCTCACTTTATTTTCTTGCTTTTTTTCTTCATAACCTAAAATATATTCTGCTTTAACATTTAAGGCGCTGGCAAAATCATACACTCGACTTAAAGGAAAACTACGTGTGCGATTAAAGTATTTTGAAACAGCAGATTTGGACATGTCTACCCGGCGGGCAATTTCACTGATCGACAAATTGTTTTCATCTTTTAACTGCTCTAGCACTTGCATAATTTCTTCGTTACTTTTCATTTGTTCCACCTGCCTTCTACTCTATTTTAACATCAAACACAAAAAGAAACAATATAAAATAAATGTTGACAAAAGAGAACGAAATGCTATAATAAGTACACAGATACGAACAAACGTTTGCTTTGTAAAAATAAAATAGAGGAGTGACATCAAGATGAAGTATGAAGTAAGAAAAGCAGAGTTGAGAAAGCGGATCGATGACTTAGAAAACCAAAGAGATGATTCTTATGGACAAATGGGTGAGTTAGAGGATGAGTTAACTGCTATGAACGAGAAATCTAATAATCTAAAGTAACGATGGGTTGATTATAAGAAAAAAGGAGAAATACTGAACTTCTACTTTGAATATTTGTGTAATCAGTTGTTGATCGATGAATTAGAACAATATTCTTATTCGATTGAGAATTTTGATATGACAGAAAAAGATCGTCTGATTTTTGTTTTGCGTCAAGGAGATGACATTAAATTTAATTGGTATATCGAAAAAAAGCAAGCAGGTTTTACTTTCAATACTATTGAACCGCTACACAAAATATTGGCTGAAGACTATGCGGCTTACCTGAAAAAAGTTGCATCAGAAACTGTGGATTGATTCTTCATTCTTTCTTCACATCTTTGTAAAAAAAATGAATTTAGTCTACAACCCTTGATGGATAGTCAAGGGTTTGTTAGAATTGATTATGGATATTTTTTGTCCATAAAAGGAGAAGAAATCATGAAATTAAAGCGAAGTACGGAAGAAGCCATCTGTATTTTGTTGCTTTTAGCCAAAAAACAAAAATTTGGTCCCGTTAAAAGTTATCGTATTAGTGAAGAGTTGAATGTATCAGACTCTTATTTAAAAAAAATCATGCGTAAACTGGTTTTAGCAGAAATTGTTACTTCCAGTGCTCGAAAAGGCGGGGGTTTTCGCTTATCAAAATCGTTGGATGAAATTTTTTTGCTCGACGTATATTATGCTATTGAAGGAAAAGAATCTTTTGTCCAAAGTCAGAATTTAGCTGAACAGATTTTCTCTTCTCCTGAAGAAGCACAGAAAGTGGCCAAACATCTGGCAGCTATTTTTGGGGAAAGCGAAGCAGTTTTTTTAGGAAAACTAGCGGCGTATCCTTTAAGTGATTTGATTGAATGATTTCTTGAAAATATTAATGCAAAGGAGTGGAGAAAATGAGTGTGGATGCTATTTTACAATTGTCTGATGCTGAAAAGCAGGCAGAAGAACTGATGAATAAAGCAAGAAAAAAAATTCAGCTGGAAGAAGAAGAAAGCGAAAAGAGAATCGCTCAATTTAAAGCTGAACAGTTAGATCAAGAAGAATCACAAAAAAAAGCACTACGCAGGAAAAATGAAGAAGAGTGGCAACATATTAAAGCGCCAATCGTTGAAGATACAAAAAAACAGATTAATCAATTACAGAACATTTCACCCGAAATTCGTAAAAAAGCACAAAATTTAATTATAAATAAGGTTGTGAACGAACATGGCAATTGAAAAAATGCAAAAATTCAATTTGATTGCTTTTGAGCAGGATCAAGCAGCGATAATGGAATGTTTGCAAGATTTTCAAGCAGTAGAATTTTTCTCAGCAGAAGAATATCATTCTGATACACTTCCTTTATTTCAACAAAAGCAGACAGATCCACAAATCAATGAGATCGAAAAACAATTGAGTCAAGTAAATGGAGCTCGTAATTTCTTAGGCCCTTACTTACCCAGATTGGGGATGATTCAAGCTTTGCGCAAGCCTATTCATCATTATACCTTGCCGCAATTAGCTGAGCATGCACATACTTTTGATTGGCAAAAGGCCTGCAGGCAGCTAAAAACAGACGAAAAAAGGCTACGCGCTATTGAGCAGGAGCAACTAGAAATTTCAGATCAAGAAGATCAGTTAAATCATTGGCGCTATTTTGATGAGCGACCAGCAATTTTATCTACTTTTAAAGCAACCGTTGGACTATTAGGAACGGTTCCCAATTCTGAATATGACCATTTGAAACAAAAAATGGGTCAACTACACAATTCCTATCTAGAAAAGTTACATCAAACTTCAACTACAACTTATCTGCTATTTATTTACCTTAAGGACGAGCAAAGGAAAGTCCAGAATGTATTACATTCAGTGGCTTTTGAAGAATATCATTATCCCTATGAAAATAAACCAGCAGAAGACTTAAAAAACATTAAAGAAAAAGCCAAGAACTTAACAATAGAAGAAAAAAAAATCAAGCAACAATTAAAAGAAAAACAAGATTTGTATGAAAAATTAGAAATGATGGCGGAATACTTTGATAGTTTGCGCGATCGTTTAAATTCTAATCAATATCTACTGGAATCAAAATATACAATTGATGTTTCTGGCTGGATCCCCGTCTCTAAATCTAAACAACTAGAGAAAGGCATTAAAAATGCGGTGGGTTCGGATTACTTCCTTGAATTTGCAGAGATCAAAAAGGAAGAATACGAAGAAGCGCCGATCCTGTTAAAAAATAATAAACTAGTTAAACCTTTTGAAGGTCTGGTTGAAATGTATAGTTTACCTCAATATGGTGAATTGGATCCAACACCCTTCATGATGCCTTTTTATGCTTTGGCTTTTGGTCTGATGGTGGCAGATTTTGGTTATGGCCTGCTGTTGTTTCTGGCCTGTTTTATCGGCAAACGTGTTCTGCATTTCAAGGAAGGCATGAAACAGAATATAAATATGTTTCAGATCTGTTCAGTTCCTACTATGATGTGGGGCTTAGTCTATGGGAATATTTTTGGTAAGCAGTTTTCTTTCCAATTACTTTCCACAGATTCTGATATTACTGAAATTTTAGTCATGTCGGTTATTTTTGGTTTTATTCAAATCATGCTGGGACTAGGACTGAAATTTTATCTTTTATGGTGTCGTGAAAAAGCCAAAGTCAAAGCACTATTCCAGGCTGGATCATGGATCCTTTTTCTGATCAGTGCAGTTATGATAGTAGTAGGGATGCTCTTTGTTCCTGAGACTGCTTTACAGACAGTCGGTATAGTGAGTCTGATCGTTAGTCTGGTCATGGTCGTGATTGGCGGTAGTTTTGACGGTAATACTTTAATAGGAAAAATTGGTTCAGGCCTGTATTCTTTCATGGATTTAACCAATTATATGAGTGATTTAGTAAGTTATACCCGTCTGATGGCCTTGGGTGTCGCCGGGGGTAGTATCGGAGCAGCTTTTAATCTGATTATTAGTTATTTGCCGACCCCTGCACGTTTTACAGTAGGGATCATTTTATTTGCAGCTTTGCATGGTTTAAATATTTTCTTAAGTTATTTAAGTGCTTATGTACACGGAATTCGACTACAATATCTTGAATTTTTCGGTAAGTTTTATACTGGCGGGGGACGTGCTTTCAAACCCTTTAAGCCAAAAGGATCTTACGTTCAAGTGGTGTCCGAACAAGATGAGGAGGAAGATTGATTAATGGAAAATTGGATAAGTTTTTTATATGAAAATGGTGGTTTGATCGCAGGAGCCTTGGCTGTAGCCATTCCGACAATTTGTGGCGGTATCGGTTCTACGATCGGACTGGGGATCACTTCAGAGGCTGGTGCAGGTCTTACAGCAGAAGAACCAGAAAAATTTGGTCAAGTACTGATTCTGGAACTGTTATCTGCTACGCAAGGTTTGTATGGATTTGTTATTTCCTTTATGATATTTATACAATTATCAGGAAATATGGATCTTGCTCAGGGATTATACCTGTTAATGGCAGCTTTACCGATTTCTTTTACAGCGATTTGGTGCGGTAAGTGGCAAGGTAGAGGAGCAAGTGCGGCAATGCAGATCTTAGCTAAAAAACCAGAACATGTGACTAAAGGGATCGTCTATGTAGCAATGATGGAAACCTATGGGATTTTAGGTTTTGTTATTTCTTTCTTGCTTGTGATGAGATAGGAGGAAATTATGTCAGACATTACCAATTTAACGCAAAAGATATTGCAAGATGCGCAGCAAAAACAAGAGCAGTATCTGAAAAAAGAAGAAGAAAAGATTGAGCAAAAAGAAAAGTTGAAAAAAAATCAGCTGCAAAAACAAATTGATGAGAATTTGCAGCAGTTCGAAAAAGAGCTTCGTGCGGATATGAGCTTAAAAGTTTCTGATATTCATGTAAAGTCACGAAGCGAAATTTTAGCAGCTAAACAACAGGTTTTAGATCAATTATATGCTGAAAGTTTACAAAAAATTAAAGCGATGAATGAAAATGAGTTTAATTATTTTGTTACCAGAAATATTGAAAATACTCCTTTAAAAGGAGCGGTGGACTTGGTTTTAGGTAGTGATAGTACAGCTTTTGCCACCAAAGAGAACCAGAAATATTGGCATGACAACGCGACCTCAAAAATGGAATTGACGGTAGCCGAAGAAACTTTGGCTCGTCGCGGCGGTTTTTTATTAAGGCAAGGGGAAATCGAATATAATTTTACCTTTGAGTCATTGTTAAATGCCGCTAAGGAAGAATTAAGCGTGGAGTTACTAAATCTCATTTTCACAGAAGAATAAGAGGTGTTTATGATGGATGATATTCAGTTTGGTAACGCCAATGTCCAGATCCGGACTTATGAAAATAAACTATTGCCACAAGCGACTTATGATCGTTTGTTAGCTCTTTCTGAGCCAGAAGAAGTCTATGAAATCTTACAAGAGACGGTTTATGGGGATTTCATTACAGAAAATGATGATGCGCGTGATTTTGAGCAGATATTGATCGCCGAAAAGAAGAGAACTTTCGACAAGATTTATAACATCACCCCTGTTCGTAGCATTGTGGATCTGTCAATTTTAAAATATGACTACCAGAACTTAAAGCTGTTGGTCAAAGCAGCTTATACTAAAGAAGATTTTACTGACTTTTTACAGCCCATCGGGACACTTGACTTAACGGTATTGAGGAACTTAGTTCGTTTACGTAAAAGCGATCAGGTGGATCCTTTGATGGAACAGTGCATTCAAGAAGTTTTTCAATATATGGAAGATTATAGAGAAGTGCAGGCAATTGATATCATTTTTGATAACTACTACTGGAGTCATTT
The DNA here is from genome assembly GCA_035300805.1 of Tetragenococcus sp. GTDB lineage: Bacteria > Bacillota > Bacilli > Lactobacillales > Enterococcaceae > Tetragenococcus. Next base: position 5,649 of record DATGVB010000102.1, read on the forward strand.
GCTTAAAATCAGTCAAAGCGAAAATGATTCACGGATGCAAGAAGCGATAAAAAGACAAATCGATATTTTTAATATTTCAACCACTTTGCGCAGCTATTTAATGAAGCAGCCAGCTGGATTTATCCATGCAGTATTGCAAGATGGCGGTAATCTTAGTGTGGATCGCCTGATTGATGAAATTGACCATTCACTGGAAGATTTTTTCAGCTACATGGACGAAACGCCTTATCGTTCCTTGGTCAAAGGTGTTTATGAAGAAATGACCCAAAAGAAAACTCTGACGCAATTATCCATTCGACAAGATAATTTTATGATGGAACGTTTGAAAGAAGAAAAAATCGTACCTTTTGGACCGCAGGCAATTGTCGGATTTTTATTTGCTAAGGAGATCGAATTGAAAAATTTACGGATGATTTTGATTGGGAAAATCAATAAGGTGCCAGAGGAGATTTTAAGAAGTCGGGTGCGTGAAAGTTATGTATAAAAAAATTGCGATGATGGGCGGTAAGAATTCCATCTTGCCTTTTAAAGGCTTAGGTATAGATATCTATCCAGTGACTGATTTGCAAGAAGCAAGTTTGCAGTTAAAAAATATGGCTGAAGATTATGGTGTGATCTTTATCACCGAAAGAGTGGCTCAGCAATTGGAAGAGACCCTGGCACTTTTTGATGGGAAGCCTACACCTGCGATCATTCCGATTCCCAGTAGTACTGGAAGTTTGGGAATTGGCATGGAGCGTATTCAAAATAATGTAGAAAAAGCGATAGGAATGAATATTTTAGATGATTAAACAAAAAAGAGCAGCTAGGTAGGAGGAGATTTTTTTGACATTAGGAACAATTACAAAAGTATCCGGTCCTCTAGTCACGGCCAATGGGTTACATGGTGCTAAAATCCATGAACTTTGTAAAGTCAGTGAAAAAGAGCTGGTCGGTGAAATTATTGAATTAAAAAAAGGAGTCGCCTCTATCCAAGTTTATGAAGAAACGGCGGGCATTGGACCTGGGGAGATTGTAGAAACAACGGGGGCTCCTTTATCAGTGGAGCTGGCTCCAGGTCTTTTGGGACAGATGTTTGATGGTATTCAGCGACCTTTAGATAAATTTTTAAGCCAGACAGGAAGTGATTTTCTTCCTAGAGGTGAACAGATCGATGTACTTGATCGTCATAAAAAATGGACTTTTGTACCGCAGAAGCGAGCAGGAGAAAAAGTAGCAGCTGGCGATGTGCTAGGTACCGTCCAAGAGACAAAAGCTGTAGAACATAAGGTACTCGTGCCGCCAAATAGGGCAGGTACAATAAAGTCGATCAAGGCAGGAAATTATACGATCATGGAGCCAATTTGTGTTTTGGAAAATGAACAGGAAGAGTTTCCCTTGACGATGCGGCAAAAATGGCCGGTTCGGACACCTCGTCCGACAAAACACAAGTTGACTCCTGGTGAACCGCTGATTACTGGTCAACGGGTGATCGATACCTTTTTTCCAGTGGCTAAAGGTGGATCAGCAGCAGTACCCGGTCCTTTTGGGGCGGGTAAAACGATCGTCCAGCACCAGATCGCTAAATGGGCCAATGTAGATATTGTTGTTTATGTAGGCTGTGGTGAGCGCGGTAATGAGATGAAAGATGTAATGAATGAATTTCCTGAGTTGATCGATCCGCAAACGGGTGAATCGATCATGGCAAGGACTGTATTGATTGCCAATACTTCAAATATGCCAGTATCGGCTCGTGAGGCTTCGATCTATACGGGTATCACCATTGCCGAATACTACCGTGACATGGGCTATAGCGTGGCGATCATGGCAGATTCCACTTCGCGCTGGGCCGAAGCTTTACGTGAAATGAGCGGTCGTCTGCAAGAAATTCCAGGCGATGAAGGTTATCCTGCCTATCTGGGCAGTCGAATTGCCGAGTATTATGAAAGAGCCGGAAAATTTTCAGTATTGGGTAATGAAGAAAACGAGGGAAGTATTACCGCCATTGGAGCCGTGTCTCCAGCCGGAGGGGATATTTCCGAGCCCGTCACGCAAAACACTTTACGGATCGTTAAGGTCTTTTGGGCTTTGGATGCTACTTTAGCTCAAAAAAGACATTTTCCTTCAGTAAGCTGGATGGACTCTTATTCTTTATATGAAGATCAGATGAAGGAATTTTTGGATGCGGAGTTAGGTACGCACTGGAGTGAGATGGTCGATCAGGCAATGGCGATTTTACAAGATGAAAGCCGTCTGGAAGAAATTGTGCAGTTGGTTGGGGTAGACTCTTTGTCACAAAAAGATCGTATGACGATGTATACTGCTCGGTCTTTAAGACAAGATTATCTGCAGCAGAATGCTTTTGATGATGTGGATACTTTTACTTCACGTTTAAAACAATTTCGGATGTTAGATAATATTTTAACTTTTGATAAAAAAGCGCAAGAGGCCATTTCTCTAGGTTCTTATTACCGAGAACTTATGGAAGGAACCACACAATTAAGAGAAAGAATTGCACGTAGTAAATATATTGCTGAAGAAGAAATTGATCAATTGGATGAAATTAAAGGTAGTATTGAACAGACCATTCAATCGATCGTAGCTAAAGGGGGAATGTCTTAGTGTTAAAAGAATACCGCTCGGTCTCTGAAATAAGTGGCCCCTTAATGGTAGTGGAAAAAGTAGCCGGTGTTAAATATGATGAATTGGTTGAAATACAAAACTCAGCAGGTGAAATTCGACGCGGACAAGTTTTAGAAGTCTCAGGCGACAAAGCCGTCGTTCAAATCTTTGAAGGAACCGATGATTTAGGGACACAAGACAGTAGTGTGCGTTTTTTAGGTCAGGGACTTAGCTTAGGTGTATCGCCTGATATGATGGGCCGGATCTTTGATGGACTAGGGCAGCCCATAGATGAGGGACCGCAGCTGATCCCAGAAGAAAGAAGAGACGTTAACGGAGAAGCAATCAATCCCATGGCTAGAGATTATCCTGATGAGTTTATTCAGACAGGAATATCAACGATCGATCATTTGAATACCCTGGTACGAGGACAAAAACTGCCTATTTTTTCTGCTTCTGGTTTACCTCATAAGGAAATTGCCGCTCAAATTGCTCGTCAGGCAACAGTTCCAGGACAAGATGACAACTTTGCGATCGTCTTTGCGGCTATTGGCATTCCTTTTGAAGAATCAGAATTTTTCATTAATGAATTTCGTAAAACCGGTGCGATCGATCGTTCGGTCATGTTCTTAAATCTGGCGAATGATCCGGCGATTGAACGGATCGCAACGCCTAAAGTGGCTCTGACTGCGGCAGAGTACCTGGCTTTTGAAAAAGGCATGCATGTTTTAGTCATTATGACGGATATGACCAATTATTGTGAAGCGCTAAGAGAGGTATCGGCAGCTCGTCGTGAAATTCCTGGTCGACGTGGCTATCCCGGCTATCTTTATACGAATCTGGCCACTTTATATGAACGGGCTGGACGCTTGATGGACAAAGAAGGATCAATTACTCAGATACCTATTTTAACTATGCCAGATGATGACAAGACACATCCGATCCCAGATCTGACAGGTTATATTACCGAAGGACAAATTATTCTTTCACGTGAACTCGATAAACGTCATATTGATCCACCCATTGATATTTTACCTAGTTTATCGCGCTTGAAAGATAAGGGAACCGGTGCAGGAAAAACCCGTCGAGATCATGCATCGACTATGAATCAAATTTATTCAGCTTATGCAGATGGTAAAGCGGCCAAAGAACTATCCATCGTCTTGGGAGAAGCTGCCTTGTCAGAAACGGATAAGAAATTCGCCCATTTTGCTGATTTATTTGAAAAGTATTATGTTAATCAGGGATTCTACACCAATCGTTCGATCGAAGAAACTTTAGATTTAGGCTGGAAATTGTTGGCCACTTTGCCTAAAGAAGAACTCAGTCGGATCAAGGAAGAAGATATTGCAGAATTTATGCCTTCCCCAAAGGAGCTGGATGATTTATGGCAATCTTAAATGTCAATCCAACGCGGATGGAGCTGAGTCGTTTGAAAAAACGACTGGCAACCGCCAGCCGCGGACATAAACTTTTAAAAGACAAACAAGATGAATTAGTCCGGCAATTTACGCTCTTGGTGAAAGAGAATCAGAGAATACGCAAGGAAATGGAAGCAACGCTGCAGCAAAGTATGGCCGAATATGTGCTTGCATCAAGCAGCATTCCTGATCATGTATTACAAGAAGTTTTTTCGATCCCGTTACATCAAGTTTCCTTAGATGTACAAAGTAAAACAATTATGAATATGGAAGTCCCTGTGTTAAATGAAGTGTATGAAGAAGAACTGTCGGCCGATCGTTTTTCCTACGGTTTTGTATCAACAACCAGTGAGTTAGACCAATCACTCAGTCATTTAGATTCCATTTTACCTTCGATGCTGAAATTAGCTGAAATTGAAAAAACTTGCCAGATGATGGCAGTTGAGATCGAGAGTACCCGCCGGCGTGTCAATGCTTTAGAATATACTACGATTCCGCAGTTGACAGAAACGATTACTTTTATTGAGCGGACCTTAGGCGAAAGTGAACGTTCGAATCTCACTCGGTTAATGAAAGCTATCGATGTGATCGAGGCAAATGAATAACAAAAAACAGTTTTTGCTTGTATCATAAAAGTAGAAACTGTTTTTTACTGATGAGGTGAGAAGATGAAAATCACAATACGCAAGCGTAAGATCGGCACGATTCCTTTACTGGAAGTAGTTAGTATAGCTGAGTTGCATCAGCCTTTACCGCTCATTGTTTACTACCATGGCTGGCAGACAGCTAAAGAATTAGTCTTGACGCAAGCCAGAAAATTAGCTAGCAAAGGTTTTCGTGTGATCCTGCCAGATGCACAAAATCATGGGGAAAGAAAAGCTGCTGTGTCTCAGATACCCTCTTTGACTTTTTTTCAGTCAATTCAAAGCAATTTATTTGAGTTTGATGCCATTATTGCTTTTTTTGAGCAGTTGAAGTTGATAAATGGCAAAATCGGCGTAGGTGGTGTCTCAATGGGAGGAATGACAACAGCAGCACTTTTGACCCATCATCCTGAAATCGACGCGGCAGCCTGTATCATGGGATCTCCGTCGCTGTTGAATTATCGTTCTATGTTAAAGCAGTCTTTACAAGAACGAGACTTAAAACTGCCTGCAGATTATGATGATTTGACTAGCTGGATGAAATATTATGACTTAGCTACTTATTATCCTCAGCTTTCTCATCAGCCTATATTATTCTGGCACGGTATTTATGACGAGAAGATCCCCTTTAAACAGACGGATGACTTTGTGCGTAGCTACAAGAATGAGCAGATTATTTTTCATGCTGCTAATGAAGGTCATCTGGTCAAAGTCGCTACTATGGATCTGGTAGCAGAATTTTTTTATGAAAAGTTATTGTAAGAATAAACACAAGCATAATCATCGTTTTTTACACTCTTTTTCTTTATACTATTAAGGGAAAATCTGAAGGAGGAAATAAAAGATGGATTATCGCATATTACTTTATTATAATTATACATCAATTGAAGATCCGCAAAGTTTTGCTGCAAAACATTTGGCCTTTTGTAAAGATTTGGGTTTGAAAGGACGGATTCTAGTTGCCCGAGAAGGGATCAACGGGACTGTTTCAGGAACAGTTGAGGTAACGAATGCCTACATAGATGCTATGCATGCCGATCAGCGTTTTAAGGATACCTGGTTTAAAGTCGACGAAGCACAAAGTCATGCCTTTAAAAAAATGCATGTTCGAGCTCGTAAGGAACTGGTAGCTCTACATTTACAAGAAGATGTTGACCCGCATGAATTGACCGGCGAATATTTAGATCCGGCAGCATTCAGAGAGGCCTTGTTAGATGAGGATACTGTTGTCTTAGACGCGCGTAATGATTATGAATACGACTTAGGACATTTTCGTGGTGCCCTCCGACCGGATATTCGTAATTTTCGTGAGTTGCCCCAATGGATTCAAGAAAATAAAGAACAATTCATGGACAAAAAAGTAGTGACTTATTGTACAGGCGGCATTCGCTGTGAAAAATTTTCCGGCTGGCTGTTAAAAGAAGGCATTAAAAATGTGGGGCAGTTGCACGGAGGGATCGCTACTTATGGTAAAGACCCGGCGACTCGCGGCGAATTATGGGATGGTAAAATGTATGTTTTTGATAACCGTATTAGTGTGGAAATCAATGAAGTGGATAAAAGAGTTATCGGTCGTGACTGGTATGATGATACACCTTGTGAGCGTTATGTCAATTGTGGCAATCCGGCCTGTAATCGTCAGCTGCTAGCTTCTGAAGAAAACCAGGCCAGACATTTAGGCGGCTGCTGTTATGAATGTGCAGCAAGTCCAGCTAACTTATATGTGAAAAGAAATCGCATTTCAGAGACTGAGCGTTTAGCTCGTTTGGCTAATTTCAATCTTTAACATAAAAGTTCCAAGTCATTTTGATTTGGAACTTATTTTATTATAGAGTATGATAAGAAAAAGGAGGGAGCTAAAATGAAAGAGAGAAAAACATTTCAGGTAAATGGTTATCTAGGACTTTTAGTATTGTTAGTTGTAATGGTGCTTGGTTTGCTGATGTTTGGTTACGGGATGGCTTATGGTAAGAGCGGCTGGGCTTTTTTTAGTATTGTGATTTGGCTAGTTGCGATCTTATTTATCAGCTCTTTGACTATTGTCAGTCCTAATCAGGCCAAAGCAATTTTGTTTTTTGGCAAGTATCTAGGGACAATCAAATCCAATGGTTTATTTATCACAGTACCCTTAACGCAGAAAATCAACGTGTCCTTAAAAGTCCGTAACTTTAATAGCGCTCGGCTGAAGGTAAATGATTTAGATGGGAATCCAATTGAAATCTCTGCTGTTATTGTATTTAAAGTAGTGGATACTGCCAAAGCTTTATTTGATGTAGATTATTACCAAGATTTTGTTGAAATTCAAAGTGAAACAGCGATCCGTCATATCGCTTCTCAATATCCTTATGATACTTTTGATGATGATGATATTACCTTGCGTGGTAATACCAGCCATGTTTCAGATGAACTGACTAAAGAACTACAAGCTAGACTAGAAGTAGCTGGTGTTGAAGTTGTTGAAACACGATTGAATCATCTGGCTTATGCTACTGAAATTGCCAGTGCTATGCTACAGAGACAACAAGCTCGTGCAATCTTGTCTGCCCGTCAGACGATTGTTGAAGGAGCTGTTACCATGACTCAGATGGCCCTGGAACAAATTGAAGCGGGTCAGGATATTCATTTTACCGATGATCGTAAGGTTCAGCTGATCAATAACCTGCTGGTCTCGATCATTACCGATAAAGGAACGCAGCCTGTGATCAATACCGGTGATTTAGGTGAAGAAGAATAAATTTAAAAGAAAGATATTATAAAGAAAAAGAGGGACAAGTTATGTTATATGGATCGATTGAAGCCGGTGGGACGAAATTTGTCTGTGCTATTGGCGATGAAGAGTTAAATATTATTGACAGAGTAAGTTATCCGACTACCACACCGATAGAAACTATGCAATCTGTAATTCATTTTTTTGAAAAGTATCAAAAAGACTTAGCGGCAATTGGCGTGGGTTCATTTGGCCCCATCGATATCCATCCGGACTCAGCCACTTATGGTTTTATTACGTCCACTCCTAAATTAGCCTGGCAGAATTTTGATTTTGCCGGCAGTTTAAAAAAGCAGTTTGCTCTGCCGATAGCCTGGACCACTGATGTCAATGCAGCCGCCTATGGGGAGTACAAATTTGGCAATGGAAAAAATAAGTCAAGTGTCATTTATTATACGATCGGTACTGGTATAGGCGGCGGAGCTTTACAAGACGGTCGTTTTGTCGAAGGCTTCAGTCATCCTGAAATGGGTCATATGCTGGTCGTGCCCCATCCAGCAGATGGATTTAAGGGAAATTGCCCTTTTCATGGAAATTGTTTAGAAGGTATGGCAGCTGGTCCTGCCATTGAAAAAAGAGCTGGACGCAAAGGTCAAGAAATTCCAGCAGACGATCCAATTTGGAAAATTGAAGCGGACTATATCGCTCAATGCGCTTATAATACGACTTTGATGTTTTCACCAGATGTCATTATCTTTGGCGGTGGTGTAATGAAACAAAGTCATATGGTCCAAAAAGTACAGCAAGCTTTTAAAAAACTGCTCAGTGATTACGTTAAAACGCCAGCCTTAGAAGAATATATTGTCACGCCTGCTTTAAAAGACAATGCGGGTACGCTGGGTTGTCTGGCACTAGCCAAAGAAGCAAGATAATGCTAAAAAACATGCCTTTTTCATAAGGCATGTTTTTTTGCCAAAAGCAGGTATATTATCGCAATAATATACAGAGTTTTGATTAAAGTACGTATATTATGCTAACAATTGACGTAGTTTTAATAAAAGTACGTAGATTATGCTAACAATGTGCGTAGTTCAGATAAAAGTACGCACATTATTCTAAAATAGTACATACTTATAAATTTTCCTGGTGATAGAGCCAGTCTAAAATCACATGACGTAAGGGCGCAGCGATAATAAAGATCAGCCAGCTAAAACCCCAGGAAACAGTCAGGGTTGAAGTAATAAAGTATAGGACTAGGACGCAAGGCCAGTAAAGGCGTTTGAAAGTTGTTATTGAAAAAGGGTCTTCTTGCTCTTCATGATTAGAATGATTGTCAGTATTTTTATTATGAGTCATTTTTTTAAAACCACTATAAATCAGGCTAACGTAAATAATTAAGAAAGTACCGATTCCGGCAGTTCCAAAGAAAGTACTGATTCCAATCGCATCATTTGCGTTTGATTCGGAAAAAATCACGGTCAGAGGAATGGCCAATATGCATAAACCGATTCCTGAAGACAGTCCTATGCGGAAACTTTTTTCATAAGCAGTTAAACGCTCAGTAGCTTCATTGATCACTTCTTTTTTTAAAGGACGGTTGTTTATCTTCCCCATTGCTTTAGAGTATTTTAAAGATCCGGAAATAATACAGCCTATACCGACAGCAACCAGTAAGAAGAAGAGTAAAATAGCTAAATTTTCAAACGAAGTATCAACTATTCCCATAGCAGCTAAAGCCAGACAGCAGCATAAGATCCCAGCAGAAAGAGCAAAGGCGAAGCTTCGATTACTATCCCAATAGTCAAAAGCTTCATCTAATTCCACTCCTTGCTTGACAAAATCTTCTTTATCTAAATCTAATTCAGCCAACAATTCATCAATCGAACCAAATTCACTGATAACAGCTCCAATGGCTTCATTTTCACTTTTTCCTGCTTCAATCAATTCATAATAATGGTCTTCCATAATGGACAGTAGATCCTCTTTGGCTTTTTTAGTTTCTGCAGTGACTGGAACGTGTAGAAAAAGACTATCCAGATAGTCCTTAATCGTTTTCATGATTTTCTCCTCCTTCAAGAAATTCGTTAACAATGATTTTGGCTTCGCGCCATTCTTGTTTTTTTGTGGTTAATAAACTTTTTCCTTTGGCAGTGATCGTATAATAAGTTCTTTTTTTTCCATGTGTTTCTTTTCCTGGATAGGATTGAATTAGTTTTTGTCTTTCTAAACGTGTGAAAGCCGAGTACAAAGTCGTTTCTTTGATCACATAGAGCTCTTGGGTACGGGCCCGAATTTCTTTGGCGATTTCATAACCATAAGAATCTTTTTGGGCTAAAATTGCTAAGATGATCACGTCGTTATAGCCACGGATGCTGTCGCTGGTTATCATAGGCATCCTCCTTGAATTACTTTGTCTGTTATAATAATTATATAAGAATTACTTCATCAGGTAAAGTAAATTGGAAATTTTTTGAAAAATCAGTCTCCAGACGGAGTAATATCTGTTATAATGAATCAAATATTAAAAAGGAGTCGATGTACATGACAATCTATAATTTTTCTGCCGGACCAGGGGTATTGCCTGAGCCCGTGTTAAAAAAAGCACAAGCAGAGCTGCTTGACTATCAAGGCAGCGGCATGTCAGTGATGGAGCTGAGTCATCGATCTTCCTGGTTTGAAGAAATTATCCAAGCAGCTGAAGACCTTTTGCGTGAGCTGATGGCAATTCCTGCTGATTATAAAGTGTTGTTTTTACAAGGTGGAGCTAGTCTGCAGTTTAGTGCAGTACCTTTAAATCTTGCTCAAGGGAAAAAAGTACAATATGTTAATACAGGTTCTTGGGCTAAAAAAGCCATTGCCGCCGCACAAAAATTAAAAAATGTTGACGTGAAAGTAATCGCGACCAGTGAGGCAAATCATTTCACTGAGATTCCTGCGGTCAACTCAGTTGATTCAGATGCAGCTTATCTGCATATTACCACTAATGAAACAATTGGCGGTGTCAGCTATACTCAACTACCTGATAGTGGACAAGTTCCCCTAATTGCCGATATGTCTTCTAATATTTTAGCAAATGATTATCGGGTGGAAGACTTTGGCCTGATCTATGCCGGTTCACAAAAAAATATCGGGCCAGCTGGTTTAACGGTAGTGATCGTTCGTCAGGATCTACTCGCTCAAGCCGACCTTGACATTCCGATGCTGGATTATCGTCTGCAGGCTGGTAAACATTCGATGTATAATACCCCGCCTACCTTTAGCATCTATATGGCTAAGCTAGTTTTTGAATGGCTGAAGGATCTAGGCGGAGTAAAGGAAATATTACGTTACGATCAAAAAAAAGCCGCCCTTTTATATGACGCCATTGATGCGTCGCGGCTGTTTAACAATCCGGTGAAAAAAGCGGATCGCTCGCTGATGAATATACCTTTTGTTACTGGCGATGAAGCTCTAGATAAAGAATTTATTGCTCAAGCGCAAAAAGCTGGTTTTGAAAATCTTAAAGGTCATCGTTCGGTCGGCGGTATGCGTGCAAGTCTCTACAATGCTTTTCCACTTGCAGGCGTAGAAGCACTGGTTGACTTTATGCGTGATTTTGAAGAAAAGAATGGAGGAAAATAAATGCATCAGATCAAGACTTTTAACGCAATTGCCCCCGAAGGCATGGAGCGCTTTGAAACAGATAAATATGCGATCAATGAGAGCAGTCAGCCAGAAGGAATCTTATTGCGCAGTCGCAATTTGCATGATTATGAACTTCCTGAATCAGTTTTAGCGATCGCGCGTGCTGGTGCCGGTACCAATAATATTCCAATCACTGACTGTACTGAAAAAGGGATCGTGGTGTTTAATACCCCTGGTGCCAATGCTAATGCTGTCAAAGAATTAGTTTTGACAAGTTTGCTTTTAAGTGTTCGTCCGATTATCCAGGGAGTCGAGTGGGTCAGCCATTTAGCTGGAAAAAACGTTGAAGAAGAAGTGGAAGCCAACAAAAAACAATTTGCCGGATCAGAACTTGAAGGCAAAAGGTTAGGCGTGATCGGTTTAGGCGCAATTGGAGCCATGGTGGCTAATGATGCCTATCGTCTGGGGATGGAAGTTGTGGGCTATGATCCCTATGTTTCGGTAGATACGGCTTGGAGTATTTCACGACGTGTTCACCGTGCCCAGGAACTTAGCGAACTGTTGACCACTTGTGACTTTATAACCGTCCATGTGCCCTTACAAGAAAAAACCTATCATTTGATTGGTGCCAGAGAAATCGCGATGATGAAAACAACTGCTAAATTATTTAATTTTGCGCGTGGAGGAATCGTAGATAATAAAGCTGTGATTGCAGCTTTAGATGCAGCAGAATTAGCTGGCTATACCACTGATTTTATCGATGCTGACTTGTTAAAACAAAAAAAAGTGAGGATCTTGCCGCATCTGGGTGCTTCAACCAAAGAAGCCGAAACTAATTGTGCGAAAATGGCAGCCGGCACCTTGAAAAAATTCCTGGAAAAAGGTACGATCAAAAATTCAGTAAACTTTCCTACAGTTGAAATGGCCTTTCATTCACCTTATCGCATTACCATTGTTAATCGCAATGTACCGAATATGCTGGGGCAGATTTCTTCAATCATTGCCGATTCAAAA
>DATGVB010000103.1:0-9350 GCA_035300805.1 Tetragenococcus sp.
TTCTTTTGCTCTATCAACGGTTTTAGCAGATACGCCTAAGATTTTATTGCCAAGTAATTTCCTGGCAATTACCACGGGAAGTTCATCATCTCCAATATGAGCACCAGCTGCATCTACCGCTAAGCATACGTCGATGCGGTCATCAATAATCAAAGGAATTTGATAGCTATCAGTTACTTGTTTAACTTTTTTAGCCAATTCATAATAAGCTCGCGTTGATATTTCTTTTTCACGCAATTGCACCAAGGTAACCCCCCCTTGACATGCCTGATTTATTTTTGCTAGAAATTCTGACTCACTTTCACCATAACGAGCGGTAACTAAATATAAAAGTAATTTTTCTTTCATTGCTGTTCTCCTTTTATTTGTCTGAACCAATTTGGGTCACTGTTTGCCAGCAGCGATAACTGATTCAAAGTTTCATGACGAAAATCTGCTAAACCAATAGTGGTTGCCTTACTTTTAGCTTTTTGACCACAAATATTGAGATAACCAAGAGCTATCATAACAGCAGAAATTGGCGAATGATCTGCGCCTAAGAGTGCCGCGATCAAAGCCCCTAATATATCTCCAGAACCCGTAAAACGATCCAATTCATCCACCCCATTTGCCATGAGCCAAGCCTTTCTTCCCGCTACGATTATATCTTTTTTCCCTGTCGCTAAATAAACTGTCGACTGAGCCAGTTGCTTCAAACAAAAAATTAGTTCTTTTATTCCGTCGGGGGTTTGATCCAGTGAACTTCCATCTACGCCTTTAGCTGTCCTCGATAAACCACAGAAAGCGCGCATTTCAGAAATATTACCGCGCAGTACAGCTGGTTTGGCTTCTGACAGTCGATGAGCCAAAGCTAAAGCTGTGGGGGCACTCGCTGCACCAACGATATCAAGCACAAAAGCTTTGTTATCCTCAGCCAATTTTGCTGCTGCAAGCAAAGACTGTTCTTTAGTTTTAGATAGACTGCCAAGATTTAACAATAAACTGTCTGTCTGTTGAAACAAAGTCGAAAATTCTCTTGTATCATCGGTCATGATTGGTTTAGCATCGACATATAATAAAGCATTGGCCATCGTTTCAACGGTGACTGTATTAGTAATACAATGGACAAGAGGCTGTTTTTTTAGCGGAAATACAGATCCCTGATCTTTAAAGTATTTCTTCATCATCTTCACCTCAATCAAATAAAGCTTTCATCTGCTTGAACACCGGCATAGTTTTAGCTTTTTGCCAGATAAGCCAAGCTGCTATTGCTCCCATTACAGTAGCACCAATAAATCTTGGTGTGTAAACAAACCAGAATAAATTTGTTTTAGTTCCTGTAAACCACACCATAACTGGATATGACAATAGAGATCCAATGACACCTGTTCCGATTATTTCTCCAATAATCGAACCATAGATATTTTTACTCAAGCGTGCTCCGACACCAGCTAACAATGCTCCAAAGACAGCACCTGTCAATGCAAGTGGCGGAATGCCCATTAACACCATACGGATGATACCGCAAACAGTCGCCATTATTGTAGTATACAAAGGACCCATTAATATACCAGCCAATATATTTACCACACTTGACATGGGAGCCATGCCTTCGATTCTTAGTATCGGAGACAAAACCACATCCAGCGCCACCATCATTGCCAGATAAGTCAATTTTTTTACGTTTTTATTCACACTAGTTCTCCTTTCTTGTGCTTACAATTACTTTTTTTCAAACCAAAGACACAGCCCATACAGTTTTCGCATAAAAAAACTCCTCCTTCAAGAATTTTTCAATTCACAAAGGAGAAGCAGCTTGGTTACTTCCACGGATCACAATTCCTACACTCGAATGATCGAACAGGTACGAAGGGTTTAGAGAATACTCAATCTCAGTCCAAGAATGGACTCCCCTTTGCGAGTAGATGCTATTAAATTATCTTGCAATTACAGCATAACATAAAAAAACAGGAAAAAAGAACTATTCTTATCATTTTTGATAGAAATAAAGCTGAACTTTTATTTCCCTAAATTTAATTTTGTTTCAAACAATGGACTTACCGGTTTATTTTCATGGATACGCTTGATCGCTTCAGCAATCAGATTGCCTACGCTGATCTCGTCCACCTTATCAATTTTACGATCTTCTGGCAAATAGATAGAATCTGTTACAACCAGATGTTCAATTGCCGAATCAGCAATCCGTTGCAAAGCAGGTCCGGATAATACTGGATGGGTACAAGATGCATAAACACTATTAGCTCCAGCTTCTTTTAAAGCATTAGCCGCCAAAGTAATTGTTCCTGCTGTATCGATCATATCATCAATTAAAACGCAAGTCTTACCATTTACGGTACCAATAATATTCATCACTTCAGCGACATTGGCCTTAGGACGACGTTTATCAATGATTGCAATTGGGGCTTTTAGAAACTCAGCCAATTTACGCGCACGAGTCACACCACCATGATCTGGTGATACTACGACTACATCATCGCCTTTTATTCCATGATCAATAAAATACTCTGCAATCAACGGGGCTCCCATTAAATGATCTACTGGAATATCGAAAAATCCTTGGATTTGAGCAGCATGTAAATCAAGAGTGACCATCCGATCTGCACCAGCTTTTTCGATCATATTAGCAACTAGTTTAGCTGTGATCGGTTCACGTGAACGAGCTTTACGATCTTGCCGAGCATAGCCATAATAAGGCATAACAACATTAATTGTTTTTGCACTGGCACGTTTTAATGCATCGATCATAATCAACAACTCCATCAAATTATCATTTACTGGACTACTTGTCGACTGGATGATGTATACGTGAGCACCACGGATACTTTCTTCAATATTTACTTGAATTTCACCATCACTAAATTGTTTTACCGTACATTTTCCTAGTTCAACGCCAACAGATGCAGCAATTTTTTCCGCTAAAGGACGATTAGAATTTAGCGCAAAAATCTTTAATCTTGGATCAAAATAATGATTTGCCATGAGGACCTCCACTTTCTATACCTTTGAATTGATCTTTAAATATCAAAATCAATCCTTTGCTTACGTTGCTATTATAATGTTTAAACTTGATTTACACAAGTTCTTAAATAAAAGTTTGTCTTCTTGGACACAAAAATCAGAGAAAGCGAAAGTTCTTCTTGTTTTAAATTATTGATTATAAGGTAATCTTTTGGAAAAGTTCTCTTTATTGACCTGACGAGCCCGAGCGATCCCCATAGCGTTTTCTTCGATATTGTCAGTGATAGTTGAGCCTGCAGCTGTTACTGTATTTTTTCCTAAATCCAAAGGAGCAATCAGATTTGTTCCAGAGCCAATAAAACTATGATCGCCCACGTTTGTATGGAATTTATTTTTCCCGTCGTAATTAACAAAAATTGAGCCACAACCCACATTGATCTTTTTGCCTAAAGTAGCATCACCTACATAAGTTAAGTGTCCTACCTTAGTATCTTCGCCAATTTGGGCTTTTTTAATTTCAACAAAATTTCCAACATGAGCTCTTGAACCAATATCGGCTTTAGGGCGTAAATGAGCAAAAGGACCGATGTCAGCTCCAGTGTGGATAGTACTTTCTTCAATCACTGAATGATTGATCACTACCTTATCTTCAATCACACTATCTTTAATTTGTGAACCAGCCATAATCAGACAATTTTCACCAATCACAGTACTTCCTTTTATGCTAACGCCTGCTTCGATCAGGGTATCTGCGCCTATTTCTACCCCGTCATCAATATAAGTAGTCTGCGGATCGATAAAAGAGACACCTTCATGCATATGTTTATAGTTGATCCGTTTACGCATAATTTCATTGGCTTGTGCCAGTGCCACGCGATCATTTACTCCTAATGATTCATCAAAATTTTTGGTTTGATAAGCTGCAACAATTTTACCTTTACTTTTTAAAATTCCAATAATATCAGTCAGATAGTATTCTCCTTGAGCATTATCAGTATTTAATTCAGCCAGCGCTTCAAATAACAATTCATTATCAAAACAATATGTTCCTGTATTGATTTCTGTTATCTGAGCTTCTTTAGTGGTAGCATCTTTTTGTTCAACAATTTTATCAACAATTCCTACCTGATCACGCAAAATACGACCATAGCCTGTTGGATCTTCTGCTTGAGCAGTTAAGATTGTCGCCGAAGCATTTTGGGCCTGATGGTATTCAAACAGCCTATCTAGTGTCTGGCTGGTCAGAAGTGGGGTATCCCCGCTGATCACTAAAGTGGTTCCTTTTTTATTTTTTAAATACTCTGCAGCCTGCATAACTGCATGACCCGTACCTAGTTGTTCAGACTGCAAAGCATACTGGCAACGATCGTCCAACTGCTCTTTGACCTTTTGGGCCCCGTGGCCTACAACAGTCACAATTTCGTCGGGTTTTATTTCAATTACTCGATTCATGATGTGTTCCACCATTGGCTTACCGCAAACCGGATGGAGCACCTTATATAATTTTGATTTCATACGCGTGCCTTTTCCAGCCGCTAGAATAATAGCATAACGTTCGTCCAACTGACTCACTCCAATTTTATTTTTAATGTTATAAGTGTATACCACTTATGGCAAGCTTTCAACTCTCATCATCAAATTATAGCTAGACCAATTTAACGATTGAAAAAATAATTGATTTCTGTCCAAGCTGAATCTGTTGAATCTGAAGCATGAATTAAGTTTTTTGTTTTATTTAAAGCAAAATCTGCTCGAATGGTTCCTGCCTGAGCTTCCAACGGATCTGTTGATCCTACCATCTTCCTAACTTTACTCACTGCATTTTCTCCTTCAAAAACCAGTAGTATCACCGGTCCTGACAACATATAAGCTAATAAATCAGGAAAAAAGCTTTCTTTAACCAGATGCTGGTAATGTTCTTTTAAGTCTGATTCAGTTAAGCTAGTAAAGCTCATTTTAACAATATCCAATTGCTTATCTTCAAAACGTTGTAAAATTCTACCCACTAATTTACGTTTTATGCCATCAGGCTTAATAATAACTAAAGTATTTTCTTTCATTTTGCGTTCCTTTCTAAAAAAGGGAAACAAAACATTTTGCGTTTTGATTCCCTTACTTTTTATTCTTTATCGAAATAGTTCCCTGCTACCACTTTGATCGTCTTTGTTTGCGTATTTACATCTTTGACATAAAGTAAAGAATCATAATCAGTAATAACTCTTTTCCCTTTAAAGTTCGCTTCAGCAAAGACACTCACACCTACCAACTCGGCATCAAATTCCTCAATGAGTCCTTGCATACCATTGATCGTTCCGCCGCCCTTCATAAAATCATCTACCACTACTACGCGTGAACCTCTTGCCAAGCTTCGTTTAGATAATTCCATTTTTTCAATTCTTTCTGAAGAACCTGACACATAATTTACACTTACAGTAGATCCTTCAGTAATTTTTGAATCTCGTCGAACAATTACAAAAGGAACATTTAAATAATAAGAGACGGCCTGGGCAATCGGAACCCCCTTGGTTGCTACAGTCATTACGGCGTCTACTTTTTGATTAGCATACTTAGAAGCAATGATAAGACCTACTTTACGTAATAATTGGGGCTCTCCCAGCAGATCCGTCAAATACACATAACCTCCGGGCAACAAACGATCTTGTTCGGATAAACGCTCTGCCAAATCAGTGATATAGCTCTTTGCTTCTTCTTTAGCAATCATCGGAATGAAGACTACACCTCCAGCAGCTCCGGAAATAGTTTCTAAACTACCGATTTCCCTTTGTTTAAACGTTCTTTTAGCAATTGCTAAGTCTTCGCTAATTGAAGATTTAGCCGATTCATATTTTTTGGCAAAGAACGTTAATGAAATTAACTCATGTGGATGTTCCAACAGAAAGTGTGTCATGTCGATCAAACGTTCACTACGACGAACTTTCACAATATTCAGCTCCTTTTAATTTATTCTTCTCAATTATAAAGGTTCTTTCATTTTTTCGCGAGTGTTTTTTATAAAATATTAGAAAACGTTCGCTTTTTCTCCTCCAAAATTAAAATAACAAAAAATTCTCATTTTTTGTTATTTGTAAAACGTTATCGCCAATTTTTCTGCAATAATGAATAGAATTTTTTTATAATATTTACTACTAAAAATAACAGGATAAAAGCTAAAGTAATGGTGGCCCCTGGTGGAGTATCTAAATAAAAAGAACTAGTCAGACCACTTAGCATACCTATCAAACCTATAATGATACTAACAAAAATCACTGTGTTAAAACTTTTTCCAATCCGCATGCTGATCGCCGCAGGTAATACCATAATGGCAGAAATCAAAAGAGCTCCCGCAATAGGGATCATTACAGCGATCGCAATTCCTGTTAATACATTAAAGATCATAGACATCCAGTTAGTAGGCAGACCATCCGCATGTGCTGTTTCTTCATCAAAAGTCAGAACGTACATCGGCCGTTTAAACAACACAAACAGCACCAGAGTAGTAACAAATAAAACCGCCAGAAAAACAAGTTGCTCACGAGTGATCGTAACAATCGATCCAAACAAATAAGACTGAATGCTAGTCGCCGAATTACCTCCGCTGAGATTAGTCAGAACCAAGGCAACTGCCAGCCCTCCAGCGGTTAAAATAGCAATCGATATCTCTGAATAACCACGATAGACCATCCGTAAATACTCTAAAATAACTGCGGCAATTACCACAATAATCAAGGTAGTAAAAGTAGGATCAATATTGAGAAAAAAGCCTAACGCAACTCCTGCTAAAGAAACGTGAGATAAAGTATCCGCCAAAAGTGATTGTCGGCGGATCACCAAAAAAACTCCCAGCATAGGGGCAATTCCAGCAATAAAAATAGCAGCTAAAAAGGCTCTTCTCATGAATTCATATGAAAACAGCGCCATGGCGTTCCCTCCTTTCTTACCAGCCGGATTTGTCGATCAACATAATTTTGAACATCTTCGTGGTCATGTGTGATCATTAAAATTCCTTTATCATGCTGGTGTGCACTATGACGTAATAAGCGGTAAAAGTTACCACGTGAATCTTCATCCATACCGGTTGTTGGTTCATCCAAAACAAATAGATCTGGATCAGTAGCAAATACACGTGCTAGACTGATTCGTTGCTTTTGTCCTCCAGAAAGCTCTCCAATTCGCTTATGCCGCAAATCCCACATGTCTACTGATTCTAGTGCTTTACGGATATGTTCTTTATCGGCACTAGTCAGAGGTTTAAACCAACGACCTTTGGGATAACGTCCAGAAGAGACCAATTCATAAACTGTACTGGGAAACCCTTCATTAAAAGAAGAAATTTGCTGTGGAATATAGCCAATACTCAATTTTTCTCCGGCAATATTTTTAGGTGAAATATAAACTGTACCTTTTTCCGGCTGCAATAACCCTAAGGTAGTCCGGATCAAAGTTGATTTAGCTGCACCATTTTCTCCTGTCAAAATAACAAATTCTCCGTTATCAATATGATAGCTTACTTCCGATAAAACAGGCTCTTCATCGTAATAAAAAGACAGATTTTTGACTTCAATATAACGCACATCTTCACTTCCCTAATTATTTTTAGTAAGGGCATAATACATAGAATAAAAAATTACACTTAGATTGACTTTTCGTACATAATTTTTTGATAACCACAAACTGCTAACAGCAAAATACATAAAATCCACTAAATCTTTTCATTGATAGGAATTCATTACAATATTATAGCAGCAAATCGTAGTCAATACGATTTAACAATAAAAAATAATGTAGCAAAAATTTTTATTTACGTCAAGTAAAAAAAAGACTGGAACATAATTATTCTCTAACAATAGTTCACGAAAAATTAAAACCTGCAATTCAGTGAATTTCGTCTTTTGCGACGAGGACCCACTGGAGTGCAGGAGCAATTTTAAA
Source organism: Tetragenococcus sp. (assembly GCA_035300805.1). Lineage (GTDB taxonomy): Bacteria > Bacillota > Bacilli > Lactobacillales > Enterococcaceae > Tetragenococcus. The sequence continues at coordinate 7,888 of DATGVB010000103.1, forward strand.
AAGTTCGGAAATTTATTGTGGTTGGAAAATATGTCCCAGCCTCTTTAACTCAATGTTCTTACTAAATAAACTTCATCACAAAAGCCCTTTAATCCATTAACGATTCTTTTAGCTCGCTTTTCTTTTTGACATAAAGCAAAAACAGTTGGTCCACTACCACTCATCAAGGCCACATCCGCCCCATACTTCATCATCCGATCTTTGATCTGTTGAATGATAGGATGCTTGGGAATAGTCACATCTTCCAGACTGTTGCCCAATAAAGGCAGCATAGCCTGGTAGTCTTGCTTCATAATCATTTCAGCCAGCAGCTTCATATCCGGATGAGACACCTCCGTAGAATTTACCTGTTGAAAAATTTTTCGTGTTGATACACTCATCCGCGGCTTTACTAAAATCACCCAACAAGGAGCCAATGAACGAAGCGGCCGAACGACCTCGCCTTTACCAGAGATAAAAGCAGTCGTACCATACAAACAATACGGTACATCTGTCCCCACTTGAATTCCAATATCAATCATTTCCTGCATTGAAAGCTCAAGCTGCCACAAACGATTCAAACCACGTATTGCAGCCGCACAATCAGTACTACCTCCACCCAAGCCAGCTGCTACTGGAATATTTTTAGTAATGACGATCTTGATTCCTGTTGAAATACCATACTTCTTTTTGACTAGAGCTGCAGCCTGATAAACATTGTTGCGTCGATCAATTGGCAAAAAGGCTTTATTTGATTGAATGATGATCTTATCTTCTATTAAACTCTCAAAAGCCAAATGATCAGCTAAATCAACACTAGTCATTACCATTTCTAACTCATGGTAGCTGTCCTCTCTTTTATAGAGTACATCTAACCCTAGATTGATTTTAGCAGGGGCTTTTTCAATAATCTCCATCCTATCACCTACTTACATCAGTGTATTTATCTTTATAATAGCAAATTTTTATTAAATACACACTATCAAAACTTTTTATTTTTATTTAGTTTATTTCAATTTCACCAATACGCTTCTGTTTTTCAACTTCATTATGATCATCGATAATTATTTTTTCTACTTTATCCATATTAGTAAAGACAACTAATACGTCAGTATCTTTATCAGCCTCTTCAATTGCTTTACGATCCATTATCGCTAATTCAGTATCGGAATTTACTTCTTGGCCTTCTTCCACCTTTATTTGAAAAGGTACACCTTTTAATTCAACGGTATCAAGCCCCATATGGACAAGTACTTCAATCCCAGCTGGAGTTAAAATTCCAATAGCATGCTTGGTTTCAAAAATATTGCTGATTTTCCCACTTATAGGAGAAAAAATATGGTCGTCCGTAGGTTTGACAGCAAAACCATCACCCATCATTTTTTGTGAGAAGACCGGATCCTTTACCTGATCGATTGCCACTAATTTCCCACCAACTGGTGCAAATAATTGCTCGCTGGTCATTTTATTTGTCGCTTTTTCAG
>DATGVB010000104.1:0-3953 GCA_035300805.1 Tetragenococcus sp.
TTCTGCATAAAGCGTATCAAAGGCTAAAGAACTTTTCCCTGAACCAGAAAGACCCGTTACGACAACCAATTTATCTCTAGGAATTGTTACATCAATATTTTTCAAATTATGAGCCCGTGCTCCATGAATCACAATTTTATCATTTGGCATAATTTCTACTACTTCCCCCTAAAACTACGCTTTTAGTTCCAAAAGCGTATCTCTCAAAGTCGCTGCTTTTTCAAAGTCCCAAGACTTAGCAGCTTCTTTCATTTCTTTTTCCAGTTTGGCAATCAAAAGTGCTTTTTCTTCGGCAGTCAGATCTTCATAGGACATTGTTTCTTCTGCCTTTTCTTCACTGACTGAGGAAATTGAAATCAAATCACGGATTTCTTTTTTGACTGTTTGTGGTACAATATTGTGTTCCTCATTATAAGTTTCCTGAATAGCACGTCTGCGATTTGTTTCATCCATAGCATATTGCATGGAATCAGTCACCTTATCAGCATACATAATAACTTTCCCGTTTACATTACGAGCTGCACGACCGATCGTCTGGACCAAAGAACGTTCGCTGCGCAAAAAACCTTCCTTGTCAGCATCTAAGATCGCAATCAGAGAAACTTCAGGAACATCCAAACCTTCTCTAAGTAAATTGATCCCGATCAAAACATCAAATTCACCTAGACGCAGATCGCGGATGATTTCTGTTCGTTCCAGAGTTTTGATATCACTGTGTAAATATTTTACTTTAATGCCTAACTCACGGAAATAATCCGTCAGGTCTTCCGCCATTTTCTTCGTTAAAGTGGTAATAAAAATACGTTCATGCTGGTCTACCCGCTGATTGATCTCACCTACCAGATCATCGATTTGTCCCATGATCGGACGAACTTCGATCAATGGATCTAATAGACCGGTCGGACGAATGATTTGTTCAACTACAGTATCTGTCTGTTCTTGTTCGTAAGGTCCTGGTGTGGCAGACATATAGATAACTTGATGGACATGCTTTTCAAATTCTGCTAAGCGCAAGGGCCGATTATCCAGCGCTGACGGCAGGCGAAAACCGTAATCCACCAGCATTTGCTTACGAGCGCGATCACCATTATACATCCCTCTGATCTGCGGCATCGTCACATGAGATTCATCAATTACCAGCAGAAAATCCTCTGGAAAGAAATCAAGTAATGTATACGGAGGCTCTCCTTCTTTACGACCATCCATATGGCGTGAATAATTTTCAATTCCTGAAGTATAGCCCATTTCCCGCAACATCTCAATATCGTAGTTCGTGCGTTGTTCCAGACGCTGGGCTTCAAGCAATTGATTATTGGCTTTTAAAACTTTCAAACGTAAAGCAAGTTCTGCCTGAATTGATTGAATGGCTTCTTCCATATGCTCTTCATCTGTTACAAAGTGAGTAGCCGGAAATATTGATACATGATCAATATCACTAATAATTTCTCCGGTCAAAGCATCTACTTCTCGAATACGATCGATCTCATCACCAAAAAACTCGATCCGCAGAGCTCGTTCATCTCGCGAAGCCGGAAAAATTTCAACGACATCCCCTCTGACCCGGAAACGTCCCCGTTGAAAATCGATATCATTGCGTTCAAATTGAATATCGATCAGCGCATGCAATAGCTCATCACGCGAGATTTCCATTTCTTTACGTAAAGAAACCACTTGTTTTTGATATTCCATCGGCGAACCTAAACCAAAAATACAAGAAACTGAAGCTACCACGACTACATCATTGCGTTCCAGTAAGGAACTGGTAGCTGAGTGACGCAACTTGTCGATTTCATCATTAATACTAGAATCTTTTTCAATATAAGTATCACTTGAAGGCACATAAGCCTCGGGCTGATAATAATCATAATAGCTGACAAAATATTCGACTGCATTATTAGGAAAAAACTCCTTAAATTCTCCATACAATTGGCCGGCTAAAGTTTTATTATGAGAAATGATCAGAGTAGGTTTATTTACATTTTTGATTACATTAGAAATAGTATAAGTTTTACCAGTTCCAGTAGCTCCCAAGAGTATCTGAGCCTTTTTCCCGCTTAAAACGCCCTCAGTCAAGGCTGCAATAGCTTCTGGCTGATCTCCAGCTGGCTGGTATTGCGATACCAGCTCAAATTTATGTGACTGATCTTTTTCAATCATCCCGCTTATCCTTCTTTCTATTTAAACATTCATACTTTTTATTTTAACACACCGAACGTACTTTCGCTATTTAAAAAGCCTATAGTTTAACAGCTTCCAATTCATGTTAGGTTTTCTTACGTATATTCGTTTTTTTTGCTAGTATTTAACAAATACACTTGCTTTTACTAAAAACTTTGATATATAATTTTTACATTGAGATAAGTAAAGAAACTGATTCTTTGTGATAGTCTCAAAAAAGGAGGAGTTTTTAACATGAGAAAAAAATTACTATTCGTCTCGCTTTTTTCCTTTTTGATTAGTTTTTTTTGTTTAAGTGCCAAACCTGTCAATGCAGCTGAAAAAACTTATAAAATTGGAACTGACGTTACCTTTGCTCCCTTTGAGTTTCAAGATGAGCAGAACGAATACGTCGGGATCGATATTGATATTATCAACGCAATCGCAAAAGATCAAGGATTTAAAGTTGATCTTCGCCCACTCGGTTTTGATAGTTCCATTCAGGGAGTCCAGTCCAATCAATTAGATGCTATGATCGCCGGCATGTCAGTCACTACTGAACGGGAAAAAAGCTTTGATTTTTCAGATCCTTATTTTGAGAGCGGCATTCAGATGGCCGTCGCTTCTAATAACGACAAGATAAAATCTTATCAAGACTTAAAAGGGAAAACTGTAGCTGCTAAAGTGGGAACTGAAAGTGCCACTTTTCTAGAAGAAAACAAAGATAAATACAGTTTTAAAACTAAAAGTTACGATGATGCGACAGGACTATATGGTGCTTTAAAAAACAAAACAGTTGACGCTATTTTTGATGATTATCCAGTTTTAGGTTATGCCATCAAACAAGGTGAGAAAATAAAAATGGTTGGTGATACCGAAAGCGGTGCACCCTATGGCTTTGCCGTTAAAAAAGGCAAAAATACAGATCTCTTAGAAAAATTTAATGCCGGTCTTAAAAATCTAAAAGACTCCGGAGAATATGATAAAATCATTAATCGCTATATTGAATCAAAAGATAATGAAAATAGCTCCGAGAAAATGAAAAAGGTAAAAGCAAAAAAAGACCTTTATGTGATTGCTAGTGATTCAGCCTTTGCTCCTTTTGAATTTCAGAATAAAGATAATGAATATGTCGGAATTGACGTTGACTTATTGAAGCGAGCAGCTGAAATGCAAGATTTTAATGTCAAATTTAATTTTATTGGCTTTTCAGCCGCCGTTCAAGCTTTAGAAGGTAATCAGGCAGACGGACTGATCGCTGGTATGTCAGTCACTGACGAGCGTAAAGAAAGCTTTGATTTTTCCGATTCTTACTTTGAAAGTGGCATTCAGCTTGCTGTTAAAGACGGCAACAAGGATAAGATCAACTCTTATGAGGACTTAAAAGGTAAAACCGCAGGCGCTAAAGTCGGAACTGAAAGTGCTGATTTTCTAGAAGAGAACAAAGATAAATATGGCTTCAAAGTAAAACTGTATGACGCAGCCGATCAATTATATGATGCGGTTCGTGTAAATGCCATTGATGCTTTGATGGATGATTACCCCGTCATTGGCTACTCGATCGCCCAGGGTCAAAAACTAGAAACCCCAATCGAGCGGGAATCAGGTGGAGAATATGGCTTTGCCGTTAAAAAAGGTAAGAATCCAGAACTAATAGAAATGTTCAATGAAGCTTTAAAGGAAATGAAAAGAACTGGTGAATACGACAAAATCGTAGCAAAATATATTGAGGAAGGTAAACCGCAGGCAAGTAATTCCGGTCACGATGAGTCTACCTTAGGCGGACTACTTAAAAA
>DATGVB010000105.1:0-10334 GCA_035300805.1 Tetragenococcus sp.
CGTTCGGCATAAGCGGTAATTTTCAACATCCACTGCCGCATTGGTTTCCGATAAACTGGGAAACCACCACGTTCAGTCTTACCATCGATTACTTCTTCGTTGGCAACCACAGTCCCTAAATCTGGGCTCCAGTTAACTGGCACTTCAGCCTCATAAGCCAAGCCCTTTTTGTACATTTGTTCGAAGATCCATTGGGTCCACTTGTAGAAACTTGGATCCGTCGTATTGACTTCACGATCCCAATCATATGAAAAACCAAGCGAGTTAATTTGCCGTTTGAAGTTTTTAATATTAGCAGCAGTAAATTCTTCTGGTTGATGACCGGTGTTCAAAGCATACTGTTCTGCTGGCAGACCAAAGGCATCCCAGCCCATTGGATGTAAGACATTATAACCTTGTGCACGTTTCATACGTGATAAAACGTCGGTAGCTGTATACCCTTCTGGATGCCCTACATGTAGTCCTTGACCAGATGGATAAGGGAACATATCCAAAGCATAAAAATTTGGTCGTTGCTTATCCTCAGTCGTGTTAAATGTATTATTTGTAGCCCAGTATTTTTGCCATTTCTTCTCAATCGCTTTATGATCATATTTTTCCACCGATTGTCTCCTCCTTATAATAAAAAAAGCCCTTAAGAAGTCCAGAAAACCTCTTATAGGACGTAATGAACGTGGTACCACCTAAATTTCACTGTCTAAACAGCCTCTACGTTTTAACGATCGCCACCGCGTGTCTTAAATATAACTGGCAAGTTCAAAAGATTTCTTGTACACTCTCAGCTATTATGTACTCTCTGATAAAAAGAAATAACTTTTTACTACTCCTAGTTCGACTTTCCTAACTTGTATAGATTGTCTATATATTAACAAAATTTAGCCGAAAATTCAATTTTTATCATAAAAAAATAATATTTTCATTCATCAACTTTAACCACTATATTTTTTATTCAAAAAAATCTATCAGCCTCCTAAATTAAGAGAGCTGACAGACTTAAAATTTTTTAACTTATTTTCAATGTCTGGCCTACATAAATCATATCACCAGTAAGTTGATTAATTTTTTTAAGATGGTTAATAGAGACTTTGTAACGTTGAGAAAGTCCCCATAAACTGTCGCCGCTTTTGACTTGATACCGATTTTTACTCTGGGTTGTTGCCTTTTTAGTAGAACTTGACTGGCTGGCTTGACTTGTTTGTTTAACTTTTAATTTTTGTCCCGGATATATCAGATTATTTTTGATGTTATTCCAGCTGCGCAGCTGATCCATACTGATCCCGTATTTGTTGGCAATTAGCCAGACGGAATCCCCGGATTTTACCGTATAACTTGCCGTCTTAGTGGTCTTCTTTGCAGTTGTTTTTTTGGCTGAAGCAGTCGTCGGCTTCTTATTGGCGGAACTACTGCTTGTCTTTTTGGCTGCACTAACCTTTAATTTTTGCCCCGGATAAATAAAATTATTTTTGATGTTATTCCAGCTGCGCAACTGATCCATACTGATCCCGTATTTGTTGGCAATTAGCCAGACGGAATCGCCTGATTTCACTGTGTAAGTGCCTGTAGCAGAATTACTAGTATTCGTCTTATTCCCCTGACTGCCAGAATTTCCCGTAGCTGTATTGACTACCTGTCCGCTACTGCCGCCTGTATCAAATCGAGTCAGATTATAGGACTCGATCAAACTATTCAAACTTTTATTATATGTTGGTGCTGTTGCATAAAGACCCGTCAAAGCAGCAGTTGCATCGCGATAACTTTTCGTATTGCTTTTCCAAGCTCCACGGTAAAGATTAGTGGATAATAAAGCTGCATTGTCTTGTAAAGACTCCCTGTAAGAAGGATACTTACGGAAAGCTGCGTTAACTGTAACCCACTTTCCATTCAGATACTCTTGCGTGCGCATGGTCACAGAACTGCCATGATAGCTGCCTTTAATACCAAATAAATTATTATTAGGTGATAAAGACAAAATACTGCTGCCAGAACCACTTTCTAAAATAGCCTGAGCCACCATAACTGATCCGTACAAATTATTTGCCGCGGCTACTGATTTGGCTAAACTCCCTATTTTATTGATCAGCGCTGCTGCATTCGCCGGGGCAGCACGGGAAAAAGTAGCAATACCTGCTGATGGAGCAATTGCAGACTCTTCTTGTGCATTTTGAGCACTGACAGAACTACTTTGGTCTTCACCGTTATCTTCGTTATCCTTCACAGGATCCGTCGTTGAAGCTGCTGCACTTCCTTCAATTGTATTATCCACCGCCGGACTTGAACTTTCACTTGTTTGTTCATTAGCCGCTTCAGTCTGTGTACCACCAGCACTTTCATTATTATTTAGATCAGTAGTTGTTGTTTCATAAGAGGAAGCTGTTTCACCACTTACTTCTTCTGCATGTACACTATTATGTATCGGAATGATAGGTGCGACCAGTGAACAAGCTGTGACAGTGGTCCCTACTACTGCAGCACTTTTTTTCATATTCCCATAAAAAGTAAAACGTTCTTGTCTCTTACGATATTGTTTACGTGTTAACGACGATTCCATTTCTTTACCCTCCAATCATCTAGACATGATAATTATACAAGATTCAAAAATTTTAGCAAAATTTAATATCTAAAAAATTCGATTTTAATCTACTTGTAATAAAAGAAATATTCCTGATACTTTTAGTTTTGCTTAAGTATTATGCTATACTATGAGATGTAAAATTCCGATTTTATTTAAAAAGGGGTCTCTTATGCAAAAAAAATTATATATGCAGTTTGCTGCAAGCTGTACCTTAGTAGTTCTTGCTTTTTTAACTTATGTTGTGAAATTTTACCCTAGTTGGCTATATTCATTTGATACTACGATCACCACTCGAATTCGTAATCTTTATCCGACTTGGACCTCCTTTTTTCTATGGATCACTAAATTTGGTAATACAGTCAGTATTGTGATAATTACCTCGGCAATTGTCTTTCTTTTATTTCAAGGAAAAAAATATGTCGATGCGATTTGGCTTACGATCAATGTCGTTTGTATCGGAACTATAATAAATCCCTTGCTGAAATTGCTCATACAACGTCAACGTCCTACTCTCACCCATCTGGTTATTGAAAGTAGCTACAGCTTCCCTAGTGGACATGCCGCTGCCAGTCTGATACTTTATGGCTCTTTACTATTACTGACCCCTCTTTTCATTCAATCAAAAACTTTAAAAATCTGTCTGCAGTTATTATTGGTTTTTCTCATTCTGATAATAGGGATCAGCCGTATTTACCTAGGTGTCCATTTCCCCACTGACATTATAGCAGGTTATTGTGTAAGTACAGCTTGGCTTTTATTTAGCTACCCTTATTTTCGCAAACAACGACTTATTTGGATCATGCAAAAAAAACAATTATAGAAAGCTGGATAAAACTGATGTTTATCTACACCAAAGACCCACATAAACGATATCATTCTTGGAATTACGCTTTGCGGCAACAATTTGGCGGTAAAATTTTTAAGGTACCAATTGATGGTGGTTTTGATTGCCCCAATCGTGATGGAACAGTAGCCCATGGTGGCTGCACTTTTTGTAGCGTCTCGGGTTCAGGAGATATGATTATTGCTCCTAAAGATCCTTTGCCGCTTCAATTCCAAAAAGAAATTGATCAAATGCACTTAAAATGGCCGCACGTTGATCAATATATTGTGTATTTTCAAAATTTCACAAATACCCATGCTCCTCTTAATATAATACAAGAACGTTTTGAACAAGTAATTAATCTTCCTGGAGTGGTCGGATTATCCGTTGGAACTCGTCCAGATTGTCTACCAGACGATGTAGTAGACTACCTTGGTGAATTAAACAAAAAACTTTATTTATGGGTCGAGTTAGGTTTGCAAACTACCTTTGAAACAACCAGTCACACGATCAATCGCGCCCACGATTATCAGACATACCTGTCTGGAGTTAAAAAATTACGTAAAAAAAACATTCGCGTCTGTACTCATTTAATTAATGGCCTACCTGGGGAAACCCTTGATATGATGCGTGAAAACGTTCGCCGGACAATTCTAGATTCTGATATTCAAGGAATTAAATTACATCTGCTGCATCTGATGCGTAAAACAAAAATGTTGCATGATTATCATACAGGTAATCTTCAGCTGATGACTAAAAAAGACTATGTAGGAGTCATCTGTGACCAGCTTGAAATGATTCCTGAAAACATTATTATTCATCGATTAACAGGCGATGCTCCTAGAGAATCTTTAGTCGGACCGATGTGGAGTTTAAAAAAGTGGGAAGTTTTAAATGCCATTGATGAAGAAATGATTCATCGTAATTCTTATCAAGGTAAATTTAATGTTAGGAAGGATACTTTAGCTGATGTTACAAACCGCTCTGAAATACAGCCATAGTTTATTGAAAGAAGTCATTGAACCTGGCGATACTGTTATTGATGCCACTATGGGTAATGGAAATGACACACTGTTTTTAGCTGAATCAGTCGGAAGAAAGGGACATGTTTTAGCCTTTGACATTCAATCACAAGCACTGAACACCACCCGGCACAAATTAGCTGAAAAACAGCTAATTGAACGGGTAGAATTGATTCACGATGGACATGAACATCTAAATGAGTACCTATATAAAGACACAAGTATCAAAGCTGCAATTTTCAACTTAGGTTATTTACCCAAAAGTGATAAGAATGTCATAACCATACCTAAAACAACTAAGGCTGCACTCAGTCAATTACTTAGGCATCTAATAATTAAAGGACGTATCTTAATTGTAGCCTATTATGGACATCCTGGTGGACAAGAAGAATTGGAAGCACTCCAACAATATTGCCAAGAGCTGCCACAAGAACAATTTTCTGTATTAAAATACGCATTTATAAACCAAAAAAATCAACCACCAATTTTATTTTGTATTGAAAAATTACAATAAACTTTAAATTATTTTTTTACTAGTAAAAAAATATATCGTCGAGATGACAACAATATGATAAGATAATTATACTTACTATATACTTGTTTAAAAGGAGCCTTCCCTTGAAAAAAATTTATCAATTAATTGTGGGATTAATTTTAACATTATTTTCTCTTACGCTGTTTACGCAAACAAGCTTTTCTCAGGAAATTTCATCACCAAAAACCACAACTGACATCAGTTTTAAATTAGCAGTAAGTGATATGAAAAAAGAACAAACTGAAGAACAATTACTAGATAATCCTATTGTTACCTTTGTGTTAGAATATATAAAGATAAATAAAACTACAATTTTTGCAATGGGCTTAACTACTATTGGTATTCTTTTTCTGCTGATGTCGCTATTCATACCAAGAATGGAAAAGCGTCAACAATTACAGCAAAAAAATAATAGAACAAGTGCTTCGACTCGCCATAATATTCATAAAAAAATCTGGCCTATTAAAGAAATCATTGCCATTACCGGACTTGTCTTTGTGTTGATTGGTGTTGTCATTCAAACATTCAACCATATTGACTAGAGCTATTACCAGCTTTACTTGTTATTCATAATAAGACTCGCTAGTAAAGTTTACAAAAAATCTTTTAACCTAGGTAGATTACCTTTTTACCCGGTAATCACCTAGGTACTAATCTATTACTTCCTATCATAAATTACTCTTCATCTTCTTGCCATACTTCATCCAATGAAACTTCAGCCTCAACTTTTGTTCCATCAAATTTATCGTTAATATACTTTTGCACCTCAGGATCATGGTATAATTCACCTAATTTTTTTAGCTCTTGATCTTCTACCCGATCAGCTCGTACTGCAATAACATTCAGATTAGCACGATTTGATTTATCTGCTTTTTCACGATAAATTGAATCCTGTAAAACATTAAGCCCGCCTTCTAAGGCAATCGTATTGCTGATTAAAGCTAGATCAACATCTTGTAAGACCCGTGGTCCTGTACGGTCATCTATCAACTTAAATTTTAAGTTTTTAGAATTCTTTTCAATATCATCTGGAGTTCCTGTACCATCATCAAAATCATCTTTCAAAGTAATCAGTCCAGCTGCTTCTAAAACTCGTAAACCTCTAGCTGTCTGCGAAGGATTATCAGCTAAAGCAATTACAGCTCCATTTTTCACCTGTGAAATCTTCTTATATTTTTCAGAGTAGACTCCCATAGGTTCTACATAAGTCACTGCAATGGGTGCTAATTTGACTTTACTATCTTGATTATAGCTTTCTAAGTAGCTGATGGTCTGAAAAGCATTAGCATCTAAGTCTCCTTCGGCCACTGCATTATTTTTAGTTGGGCCCCCTTCAACATCCTGTACCTCTAACTTAATACCTGCTTTTTCTGCAGCTTCTGATTTAGCAATAAATTTCCAAATATCTGTATCTGCAGCCTCCGAGCCTATTTTGATGACCTGATTATTTTTTTCAGTATCCTTACTTTGTGCTGAGCTTCCACAAGATGTTAAAATAACTGTCGCAACTATAAGAACGAAATAAATTATTTTTTTCTTCACTAAGACTCCTCCTTGATATAAATAAAGAGAAAGCAGCATAGTAAACTGATTTCAACTACTTTCTCTTTAAATCCTGTTTCATATCTAGTTCATTGTCATACCACCCGTAACATTAATTGCTTGTCCAGTCATATACGCCGCTAGGGGACTTGCTAGAAATAAAATGACATTGGCAACATCTTGCGAACTTCCAGTTTTCCCTAGAGGGACTTGACTTTGATCTTCTGCCAATACTTCTTGGGCTGTCATACCACGGATAGCTCCGCCAATTTCTCTTTCTTTCTGTTTCATTTCTGTTTCGATGATTCCCGGACAAACAGCATTGACTAAAATTCCATCATTGGCTACTTCTAAAGCCATCGTTTTGCATAAACCCAACACAGCATGCTTTGAAGCAACATAAGCAGACATCCCCCGATAGCCATTTTTTCCCGCCTGAGAAGCAACAAAGATGATCCGTCCCGCTTTGTTATAACGCTGCATTAAAGCGCCAATGTTCTTAGCACTTAAATAAGCTCCACGAGTATTGACAGCCTGTACTTTATCAAAATCTGACGTTTTACTTGCTGTCATAAAATCCATCGTTGAAATTCCCGCAACATCGACAAATACATCCGGGATCAACGCTTGTTTTTCTAATTGCTCCATAAGTGCTATTATCTCATCTTCTTTGGCAATATCTAAGTGTCGTTGATAGCTAAATTCATCCATTCGAGTTAAACTTTTTTCTTTAAAAGTAATGTCACAGGCAATCACCCTTGCCTTTTCTTTTTTAAAAGTATCGATCACACTTTTTCCAATTCCTTGAGCTGTCCCGATGACTAGCACCACTTTGTCTTTTAATTCTGGAAAATACCCCATTTTTTCCTCCTAGACTATATGCCGTTCAAAAGGATCATCACTAATACCTTGTTCCAGTACTAATTTGGCATATTCTTTTGCCGTAAACAGGGAATGGTCACGATAATTACCACAACTCTTGATATCAACACCTTGAACATTTTCCCATTTACTTTCATTAGCAACTATTTCAAGTACTTCTTTCAGGGCTTTAGCTACCTCAGTCGAAGAATAAACTCCCCAGGTAATCAAGTGGAAACCTGTACGGCAACCAAAGGGGGAACAGTCAATGATTCCGTCCAAACGGTCACGCAATAAGTCAGCCAATAAGTGTTCTAAAGTATGCAAGCCTGCGGTAGGCATTTCTTTTTCATTGGGCTGTAAAAAACGCAAATCATAATTAGCTATAACATCGCCTTTTTTTCCCTTTTCTTCTGCAATTAAACGTACATATGGTGCCTTTACCTTAGTATGATCTAATGTAAAACTTTCTACTTGTGCCATATTTCTTCCTCCTAAATTTTTTTGAGAGATAAAAAAATCTCCATCCCTTTGCTTATCAATTTGATAAACAAAGGGACGAAGACTTTCGTGTTACCACCCTTATTCATGTCAGTCTCACAACTGGCATCTCAACGGTACCTAATGATACCCGGCAATATAACGGCTGCATACCGTCTAGTTAGCGTAAACTGACTAGAAAGCTCAGAGCTCATCTTCACCACTACTTCTTTGTACCCTTTCCCACCAGCCGGGCTCTCTTTACCAACAGTAGTTGCTACTCTTCTCTGTCAACGCTTTGTAATTGTCAATTAGTATAAGCATAAAATAAATTGTTGTCAAGTAATTTTTTTGATTTTTAAATTGCCAGTAAAACAAATTTTTCACTTTTTTAATATAGATCACACAATACTTTTTATTGATATATAATATTCTAATCTCTGAAACTTTAAATAGGACCAATGTTTCACCTAGGTAATTTCATATTTTACCCAGGTGAAATCACCAGTCGAAATTCCAAATTATTCCCAGTGAGGCTGGCATTTAAATTAAAACCTAATTTTTCAGCCAATTGTTTAGCAATTGACAAACCTAGCCCAGCATTGCCCGCTGTGCGCGCATACTCTCCCTGGTAATTACGATCAAAAATACGACTGACATCAATTTTTTGGTCTGGTAAAATATCATTAGCAAAAATGAAATTCAAGCTTTCATCTTGCTTTACTAAAGCAAGATGAAAATTTCCTGTCCCATGCGTAAAGGCATTTTTTAGCAGATTCTGGATGATCCGTTCAAAATCTGTTCGACTCGTGCGAATACTGATTTTTTCATCTGTTAAATCAATTTGAACTTGCTCAAAATGCTCTGACAACTCTTCGTAATACTGAGCCAGCTGTTCTTGAATCAATACAACAGGATTAAGTTCTTCTAAATGGAGCTGATAATCATCTGCCTCTAATAAACTCAAAAAATAAAATTCATCAATCAGCTTTGAGATCAGCTGAGTGCGTTCTTGTATAATCATCAAGTATCTCTTATCGCGTGATGACAGCCTAGTCTTGTCTAACATCTGCAGATAACCGAGCATTGAAGTTAAGGGCGTACGAAAATCATGTGAGATCGAAGCAATCATTTCTTTATTCTGTTGCGCCATTTTCTGATTTTTTCTGGTTGTCTGATCAAAGGAAAGAACTAACTCATTAATTTCTTCAACCAATTGCTGACTTTTTTTTGAAAAGCCAATTCTTTTGAGCGGAGCACGTGAGTTCCCTTTTTTTATTTTCTGAACTTGTCTGATTGCATCTTTTAAATCACGTTGAAAAAAGAGACCAATAAAAATCAGCAACAAATTAAATCCTAAACTGATAAATAAAAGTATGACCAAAAAATCACCCACTAGTTTTCTTTAATATCTGAATGCTGTAATACCAAAAATGAAAGCAATGTACTAACAATTAAATAGCTGCCAATAATTATAAAAGGCTTTGCGTTTATAGTCCCTATTCCTTGCGAGATGCTGAATGCTGCTGCAAAACCACCTTTTGAACTATTGCCGCTCTTTCCTGCGATTGACATGGTTTCCGTCAATCGTGCTAGTAGTGTATCCATATTTGTCGAAAGTAAATAGGGATCCAAATCTATCCTATTAATCAAAGGCAGTCGGTTCACTAATCCTACTAAAGAAGAGGCAAGTCCAAGTGAAGTAATAAAAAACAATGACAAAGAGATATTGCTATTTTGTAACTTCAAGCTAATTACATTTGTCAAAGCACTAAAAGCTAAGGTAAATAACATTAGATAACCAACGACAGCTAATAACTGAGTGATCTGGGCAAAGGATAAAAATGGAACCCCGTGGTTAAATAACATTATAATAAGAAAAGTCAGCATATATATTATTGTTAAAAAAACAAAAACTGTTAGCATATATATAACTGAGACCATAATCTTAGCTAAGATATACTCACTTTTACGGAGTCCGCTACTAAAAATACGTATGAAATTCTTATTACTTAGTTCATCCAAATAGACTGCATAATAAAATTGTGGGCATACCAGCAGCATACCCGCAACTAAAAGTCCGCTACCAGCTAACTCATAATAAATAACAGTCAGCTCAGTCAGATTCCCTTGATAGCTGGTCGCACTTAATACAGCAATAATCACAAATAAAGCTGCCAGTACGATCCAATAAACCAAATTGCTTCTTTTATGAAGAATACGATATAAATCAGCTCTTATATAATTAAACATTGTCTTGACCCCCTTGATGAATAAGCGCCAGATAATAGTCTTCTAAAGTTTGTTGATGAGGTATCAGTTTGTGTAACGCCAGCCCACCTTCGATCAACACTTTAGCCATTTGGGCAGTTTCCTCTATATGATTAGTCAAAACAAGTTCTTTATCACCATTTACCGTATAATTTAAAGAATCAAAATTATTTTCTAATAAGTAGGCGGCTTTTTCCGGCTGATCAACTCCAATGATTACTTGATCTT
>DATGVB010000106.1:0-6549 GCA_035300805.1 Tetragenococcus sp.
CAAACTAGAGGCCATAAAATTTAGATGGTTGGAAATAAGTGATCAAGTCTGTCTGCTATAAACATCAGACAAAAGTCGAGTTTGGTTTTTAGCTGAATGTATTATATAATTCAATCAGCAAAGAAAAGGTGAAAAAAATGAGTACGACTTATGCAGTCGTTGATATTGAAACGACAGGGACAGATCCGAGGGTTGATCGCATTATTCAGTTTGGCTGTGTATTGATCAGAAATGGTAAAATAATTAATCGTTTTTCGATAGATATCAATCCGCTAAAGCCGATTTCAAAACCCATTCAACAATTGACCCATATCTCTAATAAAAGGGTAAGAAAAGCTCCTTATTTTGAAGATGTGGCGGCTTCGATTTACAATTTATTAGCAGATACTACTTTTGTAGCACATAATATTCATTTTGATTATAATTTTTTAAACCAGGAGTTAAAACGTTGCGGGCTGCCGGCTTTAACGATTCCAGGTATTGACACGGTCGAGTTGGCCCAGATATTTTTGCCGACTCAAGTGAGTTTTAGACTAGGCGATTTAGCTGAAAGCTTGCATCTGCAACATGACATGCCCCATCAGGCTGATAGTGATGCGGAAGTGACGGCTCATCTATTGATCTATATCGAAAAACTAATGCAATCTTTACCACTGGTAACCATGGAAAAAATTGCAGCCTTAAGCTCGGTTACAAGTAAAGAGACCCACTTGTTCATTTTAAAAGTAACAGCGAAAATGAAGGAGGATCCACACACCTTAGACTCAGAGCTGATGGTGATCGAGGGTATTGCTTTACATAAAAAAGAAATTCCGGTTTTTGTCGAAAATCATTACGCAAATAAATATCCGGAAAGTAAAAAAGAAAAGCTTAAATTGTATGATGGAAAACTGACTTATCGCAAAGAACAGGCGCAATTAATGAATAGTGTCTATCGGCAATTTACCCAAGACAGGGGTAAAAATTTACTGATCGAAGCTTCAACTGGAATGGGCAAGACGCTGGGTTATCTGCTGCCGCTGGCTTATCTGGCGACACCGGAAAACCCTGTAGTCATCAGTACCGTGTCTATTTTATTGCAACATCAGTTATTGCACACCGATATCCCATTGCTGAATTCTTTAGTGGAACAGCAGCTATCTGCTACAGTAGTCAAGAGCAAACGTCATTATATCGACTTGCAGCGTTTTAAAGCTACGTTGGATCAACCGGTTTTACAAAAACAATATGCTTTATATCAGATGGGAATTTTGGTCTGGCTGACTCAGACAACAACAGGAGATATGGATGAGTTGAATCTGATACGTCTGGATCATATTCTTTTTAGAGAGATCAGGCATCGGGGAACCGAATACTTGCTAGCTGATCAGGCTTTCTATCAAGAAGATTTTTTGCGTCATTTAAAAAATAAGATGAAACAAAGCAATGTTCTGATTGTAAATCATGCTTTTTTGGCACAAGAAACACAGCGTACTCAAGCGGTTTTACCTGAGAGTTCTTTTATGGTGATCGATGAGGCCCATCATTTAGCAGAAGTTATGGAAAAAGTTTCGAATCGTTATCTAGATACGAGGGCTTTTCAAAAAGAAGTGAACCATTTGTTTGAAGCAGATCAACTTTTTGAGAAAATTACAGAGATGGTAAAAACAGATGAGAATGCTAGACGGACCTTCTCCTTGTATCAGACGATTTTAAGAGCTATTATCGAGCAGCAGGAATGTTTATTTGAAGAATGTTTTTTGTCTTATCCCAAGCAAGAAGAAGTGATCGTTAGTTTAAATGAACCTTCAGTAGCTGAAGAGAAGATCATTAAACGATTATTACTCTATTATGATGAGCTTTTACAGCTTCATAAAGAATTGAATGAATACTTAAATCTGGAGAAACAAAACTGGCTCAAAAAACAGTTGATTTACTTTGGTGAATTTCTATCTTTTTATGATGAGATGAAACAACAAGCCAGTTTTATCAAGGATTGGCTGCAGCAGTGGCATGCGAACTATGTCCATCAGCTTTATCTTTATGGCAACCGACAGACCGCCTGGCTACAGCTGATTGATTTTCAGGCACCGCTTTTAGCTAGAACCACTTGGTATGATCGCTATCAGAAAATCATTTACCTGGGAGGCAGTCTTAAAGTTCCGCGCAAACGCAATTACTATGCCCAAAAATTAGGAATCGCAGAAGCACCATTAAAAGTAATGCCCACTAGCTATGATTATAGTAAGCAGGCCAGATTAATGGTGATTGATGATAAAAGAGAAATTCAGAATATGACAAGTGATGAATACGCGGGTTTTTTAGCAAATTGCCTAATTCAGCTATTGTCTGCTTTAGATCAGCCGGCACTCGTTTTATTTACCTCTCATGAAATATTACAAAGCGTTTATAAAAAAGTCCACTCTAGCTTTATGCAGCAAGGACGAGAACTTTTGGCACAAGGAATGGGCGGCAGTAAAGAAAAGATTCTAAAACGCTTTGTTCAATCAAAAAAAGCCATTCTTTTTGGTGCCGATAGTTTTTGGGAAGGGGTCGATTTACCAGGAGACAGCTTACAGCTTTTGATCATCAGCCGTCTGCCTTTTGACAATCCCGAGCGTCCTTTAGTAGCTTGTCGCAAACGCTATATGAAAGAGCAGCAGCAAGATTTTTTCAGTAATGAAAGTTTACCCAAGGCAGCTCTTAAATTACGGCAGGGGCTGGGAAGGCTGATCCGCTCTGAAGAGGATCAGGGAGTGATGATTCTACTTGATAGCCGTCTGATCAATAAGAGTTATGGTAAATACTTACAAAAAGCTTTACCTAAAGAACTGCCAATTCAAGTCAGTTCCATTGCCGAAATGAAAACAGATATCCAGAATTTTTTGCAAAAAGGATAATTTGTAAGAAAATGGTATAGTTTTCAAAAAATTTTTTGTATAATGGAAAAGGTAAGAAGAAAAAGGACGTGAAAAAATGTCTAGTGAGTCAAAAAAGGAAAAGAGGAAAACAACCGGACTATTTATTACTGGAGTCATTTTGCTGCTGCTTATTTTTTTCTCTACTATTTTTTATATTCGTTCATCGCGTCCCATGCGTCAAGCGAAAAAAGAAGCAGTTTCGATTGCAGAAAAAACAGCAAAGATAAAAACAGTAGATGATTTTTATTACTTTACGCGCGGTAACACCTACTTTACGGTAAGTGGCAAGAATGATAAAAAAGAAGAGCTGCTGGTAGTGATTCCTAAATCGGGGAAAAATGTCACTACTTATAAACAAGATGACGGGATTACACAAGAAGAAGCAGAACAGCTTATCGCAAAAAAATATCCAGAGGAAACGATCACAAAAAGTAATTTTGGCATGTATGAAAAAAAAGCCATCTGGGAAGTTGTTACCTCGGCCAATAAGCAGAATAACTATTATCTGCTGCAATTTAAGAATGGCAAAATAGTCAAAGAAATTCGTTCGATTTAATTTATTCAAGAAGGGAATGTAGTCCATGAAATTTTCACAAAGATCAGAAAACCTTGAACCATCTGTTACTCTCGCAGCTTCAGCTAAAGCCAAACAGCTTAAAGCGCAAGGCGTCAATGTTTTAAGCCTGACTGTGGGAGAACCCGATTTTACCACGCCGGTCCATATTCAAAAAGCGGCAATTGAAGCTATTGAATCCGGCAAGGCGAGTTTTTACACACCGAGTGCCGGCATACCAGAATTACGACAAGCGATTGTTGCCTATATAAAAAGATATTATGGTCTGGACTATAAACCAGCTCAGACTATGGTAACCGACGGAGCTAAATTTGCCTTATATACAGCGTTTCAAGTCTTGTTAGACAAAGGCGATGAAGTGATCATTCCTGTGCCTTACTGGGTTACTTATGGTGAACAAGTCAAATTAGCGGAAGGCACACCAGTGTATGTCGAAGGCCTGGAAGAAAATGATTTTAAAGTGACGGCTGAACAGCTGGAAGAAGCAACTACCGCAAACACCAAGGTGCTGATATTAAATTCTCCTTCCAATCCAACTGGAATGATTTATAACAAAAAAGAACTAGCCGCAATTGGCGAGTGGGCTGTTAAACACGATGTATTGATCATCTCTGATGAAATTTATGGTCGTCTGGTTTATAGTAATCAAGAATTTGTGCCGATCGCCACGATTTCTGAAGATATCCGCAAACATACTCTGATCGTTAATGGAGTTTCGAAATCCTACGCCATGACCGGCTGGCGGATCGGCTTTGTAGCCGGTGACGAAAAGCTGATTAAAGCCATGTCGGATATCGCATCTCAATCAACCAGTAATCCGGCAGCAGCTAGTCAGTATGCAGCTGTGCAGGCTTTAAATGGACCGCAATATTCAGTGGAAGAGATGCGTTTGTCTTTTGAACAAAGAATGAATACGATCTATCCTTTATTAACAGAAATTCCTGGCTTTAAAGTAAGCAGGCCTCATGGAGCTTTTTACTTTTTCCCTAATGTAAAAGACACAATGGATATGTGTGGTTATCAGGATGTCACTAAGTTTTGTGAGGATTTGTTAAATGAAGCTCATGTAGCTGTCGTGACAGGAGCAGGTTTTGGCGCCAATGAAAATATTCGGATCAGCTATGCTACTGATCTGAAGACTTTATTAGAAACGGTCCGTCGCATCAAGGCTTTTGTGGAGAAAAAAAGAATAAAATAATTAGAGAGAATGGAGAGACATCATTGGAACAGATTCAGATCATAGATGCTAAAAATCATGTAGGAGAAGTCGTTAAAATTGGAGTTTGGTTAGCTAATAAACGTTCCAGCGGAAAAATTGCTTTTTTACAATTACGTGACGGAACAGCTTACTTTCAGGGAGTTGTAGTAAAAAAAGAAGTTTCAGAAGCGATTTTTCAGTTAGCAAAGGAAATGCATCAGGAAACTTCCATGTGGGTGACAGGAGTTATCCGTGAAGATAGTCGTTCTAAATTTGGCTATGAAATGGGTGTGACAGATATCGAAGCGATCGGTGAAAGTCATGATTACCCCATCACTCCTAAAGAACACGGAACCGAGTTTTTGATGGATCATCGCCACCTATGGCTGCGTTCTTCTAAGCAGCATGCTGTTATGCAAATTAGAAATGAAATTATCCGCTCAACTTATGAGTTTTTCAATAAAAATAATTTCATCAAAATCGATCCGCCGATTTTAACCGGATCCGCAGCAGAAGGAACGACAGATTTATTTGAAACCAATTATTTTGATCAAAAGGCCTATCTATCGCAGTCGGGCCAGTTGTATATGGAAGCTGCAGCCATGGCTTTCGGCAAAGTCTTTTCTTTTGGTCCCACTTTCAGAGCCGAAAAATCAAAGACACGTCGCCATCTGATCGAATTCTGGATGATCGAACCTGAAATGGCCTTTATGCACCAGGAAGAAAGTCTAGTGATCCAGGAGCAGTATGTCGCCTTTCTAGTTCAAAATATTTTAGATCACTGTGATCAGGCTTTACATGCTTTAGGACGCGATCGTGCTGTTTTAGAAAAGTATACCCAACTACCTTATCCACGGATCTCTTACGATGAGGCAGTAGAACTATTAAAGAAAAATGATTTTGACGATATCGAGTGGGGTGATGACTTTGGTTCGCCGCATGAAACCTTTATTGCCAATTCGTTTGATCAGCCGGTCTTTATTTTGAATTATCCTAAAGCAATCAAACCTTTCTACATGAAACCCCATCCAACTAGAGATGAGGTCGTGATCTGTGCCGATCTGATTGCTCCAGAAGGCTATGGCGAAATCATTGGCGGTTCTGAGCGGGCGACGGACTATAATTATCTGTTAGAACAAATCAGAAAACATCATTTAGATGAAAATGAATACTCTTGGTATTTAGACCTTCGCAAATATGGTACAGTCCCGCATGCTGGCTTTGGTTTGGGCTTGGAAAGAGCGGTCACTTGGTTGGCAGGTATTGATCATGTACGTGAAGCTATACCTTTCCCACGCTTGTTAAACCGAATCTACCCATAATATTTAGACACCTGATTGCTTTAAACCAATCAGGTGTTTTTTGGTATAGTTTTAAAAAGTAAAAAATACCTAATATATCAGTAGAAAATACTAAAAAAATGAAATTGGTCTATATCTATTAAAAAATATTAGTCTCTTACAAACTTTTTGGACAAAAAGACTTGTATGTTTGTTTAATACGTGTTATGAATAGAGTAGTAAGAGTGAGTTAGTTTTGAAATGGAGGATAAATTTCATGAGCCAAGTAGAAGAAATTCAGATCGGAGAACGTTACAAGGTACAGCCTAGCTATTTTCATCGAGCTTTTATCGGACGGGCAAAAAGTATCAAGGATCATTCGATTATTTTTGAAATTGAAAACAGTGAACTGTGTGATCGTGACAAAATAAATGACGACCACTTGATTACCGTCGAACTTGCTGACGTAAAATATGCCTTGAAAAATAATTACTTCTTCAGTTGATTTCAGTAAATAAATAAACCCTAGATAAAGGACAGTAAAAAGCTGTTCTGGTTATCTAGGGTTTTTGTTGTATCTTATGAACAGCGCTCAGG
>DATGVB010000107.1:0-7552 GCA_035300805.1 Tetragenococcus sp.
AGCGGTTTTTGATCAGCGAACCCGGATTTGAGTTACTATAGTAATTTTGGGGCTTTGCTGTAGCCAGACCTTGTTTTTGATCACGCAAAAATTCATTTTGTAATGTTTCGGTATCATACTCCATATGACCCAAAATAAAGATATTTTGCTGGTCATAAGAAGTTAAGATCAAAGATCCGATTTCCTTATTTTCAGTCAGTCGATTAAGCGGAGCCTGTCTTACTTGTTTTTCAAGGAAAGCAGGCAGCCACTTTAACTTCTTCCTACTTACACAAAAAGAACGAATTAAAGAACAATTCCCAAAAGACTCGCGGAAGGTGAAAAGTTCAAACTTTAGTTTTAACTCTAAGGGAGCTTGTCTCAACTGTAAGGGGCTTGGCTTTGATCTGGCTTTTAAGGAAAGCGTAACAGATGTCTGTGAGGTCTGCGGTGGCAGGCGATTTTCACCTGAAGTCCTGCAGTATCTATATCAGGGGGAAAATATCAGCCAAATTCTTGCATTCAGTGTGGAAGAAGCCTTGGATTTCTTTGATGATGAGCAGATCAGCGATAAATTAGCGCAGTTGAAAAAAGTCGGACTAGGTTACATGAATCTGGGACAAGCGCTGAATATTTATCTGGTGGCGAGTTACAGCGACTGAAGTTAGCGACTAAACTAAAAAAGTCGGAAATCTATATCTTTGATGAGCCGACCACAGGACTGCATTTTTCAGGTATAGAAGTGCTTTGGCAGGCTTTTGAGGAATTGCTGGCAAACGGTGGTAGCCTGATCGTGATCGATATGGGAGCAGGAGCCGGGGAGAAAGGCGGTAAGATTCTGTTTGAAGGAAGTCCAGGAGAACTCCTGCATTGCGAAGCCTCCGTTACTGCTAGATACTTGAAAAAATATTTAGGAATGTGACAAAAACGTAAAGTTGGATACGACAAAAACGTAAAATTAAAATTATAAAAATATAAAATTAATGCTATCATTTTTGTAAAGTTAACACCTACAAAAATGTAAAGCGAGTGATGTTCAATATGTATGAAAAAAGAATTATTGACAAGACACTCAAAGAGTACTTTCAAGAATTGCCAGTTATCTTAGTTGAGGGAGCGAAAGCGGTCGGAAAAACCGAAACTTGTTCTCAGCTCGCCAAAACTATTTTTACATTGGATAATGAAGCCACACGTCAGCTATTAGTCGCCGATCCTGAGCAGATTTTACGAAGTGAGAAACCATTGCTACTCGATGAATGGCACCTAGCGCCAGAATTATGGTCTTTTGCTCGTCACTTGGTGGATAAGGGATTAGATCCTGAAAGTATTTTGTTCACTGGCAGCAGCATTAAAGTGAATTCGAGAATTCATAGCGGAGCTGGAAGAATTATTAGAATGACATTGCGTCCCTATTCAATTGAAGAAAGAAGAATAAGTGATAAATATATAGGAGTCTCTGATTTATTTCAATTAAATAGAGGCGAAAATGTAAGCGGGACAATAGAGAAATCACTTGCTGATTATCTTGATGAAATTTTTAAATCGGGCTTTCCAGGAATAAGAAACAAGAAAGGAAAGATAAGGAGACTTTTTTTAGACAGTTACGTAAATAATATTATTGAGCATGAGTTCAGCGAAAATGGTTTTATTATTAAACAGCCTGAAAAACTTTTGGCATGGATGAAAGCCCATGCAGTTTCTATTGGTACAACGACAAATTTTCAGACAATTATTGACGTTGCCATGGCAAATAACAGTCAGGCCCCTAGTCGTCCAACAGCTAATAATTATCGTGAAGCTTTAAGTGTTTTATATATTATTGATGAGGTTCCACCGTTTTTAGCTATTGGGAAGTTATATCCCAATTTAGCAAAATCGCCGAAACATTTCATGCTTGATCCTGCAATTGCTCTTAGTTTACTAAAAGTTAGCCGTGAACAGATAGAAAACTACAAAGTTCCTAAGCATATTGGCAAATTTAATCAGACGCTCATCGGACTGCTACTAGAATCTCTTGTTTACCAGAGTTTAATTGTCTATGCGGATGCAAATGAAGCAGATTTATATCATTTTAGAAATAGTAGAGGAACACGAGAAATTGATTTTATTTTGCAGAAAAATTCTAACTGGATCTTGTTTGAGGTGAAAGCTGCACCAGATGCCAAAGACAGTTATGTAGAACATCTGAATTGGTTTGAAGATATCGCAAAAAATGAGGTTGATATTGTTAAAGTTCTGCTGAACACAGGAAATTTTGTCTATACCAGAAAAGACAGAGTCCATGTGATTCCTGTGGGAATATTAGGGGTATGAAAATTTTTGAGGCTAAATGAAATTGATCTTTTTGGATTACTAAATAATGTACGCAGTTTTATAATATTGCGTACATTATTTTAATAATTCACGTTAATTCATAAAAGTACGTATATTATGTAATTCCATTAGAAATAACTATCCAAAAACTGCAGCCCTTTACTTTTCACAGGGAATCGAGATAAGCCAGCAGCACCTGATTAGTTCTTCTCATCGCCTGCTGCTGTATTTCTTCGGAGGTGTACACTGCCGAGGAATCTGCTTTGTCACACAGGCAACGGATCGCAACAAAGCGGATATTATTAAACCAGCAGCATTGGGCGATGCTAGCTGACTCCATATCTACGCAAGCTAAAGCAAAACTCCTGCTCAATTCTTGCTTCTGTTTCTCACTACTTACAAAGCCTTCACCGCTGCCGAAATTTCCTGTCTTTATCTTAGGAGCAATCGCTTTAATTTGTTTGAGTAGCTCAGGATCTGCTTCAAAGTAGGGCTGGAATGGATATTTTTCTAGTGCTTGTTTTAGACGGATGTCATAGTGATAGTAGTGTTCACCTAGGTAAAGATCAAAAATTTTATCCTCTTTATTCAATCCGCCGCAGACACCGATGTTTATGATTATGTCCGTTTGGAATTCCTGGATGAGCAGCTGGGTAAAAATCGTCGCATTGGTCTTGCCCTGGCCACAACAAACAAAAACGAGTTCATTGTTGCCGTAGACGACCTGATAAAACTCATTTTTTATAATGGTTTTCTGCTGACCCTGAGAAAAGTGTTTCTTCAAGTCGCTGATCTCTAACTGCATGGCTGCAATAATTCCAATAATCATAAGCTCTCCTTATTCATCTTTTGTTAGTAACTCATACATTTTTTTTGCCGTATTCCAGTTGCGCATGGTTATGGACTGATAAATCGGCTTTCTGACAATACGTGACAAGGCACTTTTGGTGTAATCAGGATTTTTGGGTCCCGGCCGGCGATAGTAAATGGCTTCTTTTCCCTGCCAGACTTGGTCGATCCCTACTCGAGCTTCTACTTCTTTCATTACCTCTGCTGCGGACACTCCTCTTAAAAAGAGAATATCATAACGATAATCTATTTCAGAAATAAGGTCGAATTCTTGCGGAACTTCCTTCATAATCGTCTGATATAGCTGAATGTCTAATACGACAACCTTGATTCGCTCGCTGTCAAGCTCAAGATTTTCCACCATCATTTTTTCGATCCGCTCTGCTGTTGCAGTCACCGATAGAGCTGACCGCAGGACAATATTGCCGCTCTGAATATAGGTCTTGACTTGTTCAAAACCAGCTTCAGTCAGACAAGCTCGCAAGTTCGCCATTTTGATCTTATTTTTACCGCCGACATTGATGCCGCGCAGATAAACGACATATCTCTGCATAAAATCACTCCTTGTTATAAATAAAAAATCTTAGCAATTCCCTGACTATAAGCAGACAGGGATTCCATAAAGTCGAGTTCTGAAAAGCCCAATTTTTGATAGAAGCGAATGGCCTGCTCATACTCTTCATAATAATCTGACGCTACTGTTTTTACTTGAATAAACTTGTATTTATTTTGAGCAGATTTTTCAGCAGCACGATATAAAGCAGAATCGATGCCAGCGTGGTGACAGGCTTTTTCACATCCATACAATGCAACCCGGCAGATCATTGAGTACTTCTGAAACAATCATTGCTTTTTGCTGCGGCTCTTCTATCGATATAATTTTTTCATCTTTCTCCTCTCTAGAGCCTGTCGATCGTGATTTCAGTCCACTGATAAATAAAACCGCTTTGGATCGCGACGTTGAACGACTGGCTATGGGTGAACTGCGTTCCGTAGGTCATGATCATCTCAGGATATCGTCTATTTGTTTCAGCAGTGATCGTGCGGAAACCGATCTGGTTGCCAGTCTTTGGCCATGATATTCGAGTCAAACCTGGACCCTGATTCTAGTGGAAACTATTTGGCTAAAATTTTGTTCCTTGTATAAGGTCCCATCTTGTTGATTATAAATTAGTTGTATACATTTATTATAGTGCATTTTTAAGACAATTGATATTGAAATAAGCTACCGGCTACAAATGGGTGTCGTAGCTGTTGTGACCTACCACTGAATTCAGGCATGAGGACTGTTTAAAAAGTGAAAGGCTAACAAGAAAAGTAAAAATAACTATTTTGGCATTTGTTCACTCTGCTTTAGTAGTGTGATCTGCTGTTCCATCTTTTCAACTAAGATCTGGTAATCAGAGAGAAAAGCCATAAATATTTTTGATTGGGCATAATATTGTTTTGCAATTCGCTGTTTATTGACAGGACGATTTTGATCGCTAAAAAAATTTTCTAATAATTTCAAGGGTTCATTCCAAGAACTAAGCTGCTCCACCGTATTATATAAAGCATAGATCTCCTGGTGGGTAACTTTTTTCAGTGGCGGTCTGTTTTTCGCGGGTAATTTTTGTTTCTGTTCCATTCGGTTCACCCTTTCTTATCTGATAAACTAATTTTATCTTTATTTCAGATAAAAAACAATATCTGTATTAAAGATATTTATAATTGATCAGAGGTGATGAGTATGGTTTATAAAAACATTCGGTCTATAAGAGAAGACAGTGATTTAACACAGCAGCATCTGGCTGACATGCTGAATATTTCCCAGAATACTTATTCTCAATATGAGACAGGAAAAATTGAATGGACCGCCAGTACATTGGTTAAAATAGCTGACTATTTTGGGGTGAGTGTGGATTACCTACTTGATCGAACGAGAAATAAGAAGCTTCAAAAATAAATCCATTGCTGGAAATGTGACGATCAATAAAATACTCTGCTTTAAAACATAGTTTTGTATTCTTCTACACGAACAATAGTTTTATTTGCGACGTTTTCTTTTGTTATGCTCTCATTACAGATTTTTTCCTAAGCAAGAATCATTTTAAAATCTGCTAAGATATCGTCAATTCTGTTCATTCCTCATAACTTTAAAGCAGGGGATCGTTCTGTTAAACGGTCAATGATAGTTTTCTTGCTTACTTTAAGCTGGATATGGGAAACAGGAATTTTCAGGCGGCGTAGTTCTCCAATAATTTCGTCAAAGTAATCTTTTTTATACAATGTCATAGGAACTATGATATTTCCTGAATATTCAAGAAGTATTTTTTCAGCAATTGCGTATTCCTGTTTCTCCATTCTTCTTAATCTTGGGAGCCGGCTTTCTGGATAGTTTCTGGTAGGTTTGCTTAAAAAAAATGCCGATATTCTCCGGGTCGTACAAGAAAGAAACTGAAATTTGTTTATTTAAAAGTGGGGCCTTTCCCGAACCGAAAGCCCCATTGATCCAAATAATCATTAATATGCTTTAATTTTTAATAGAATATTGCTGTTAATAAATCACTAAATATTGAGAGAAATCTTTTTTTGTCAAGCTTTGTAGAGAAATTGATATTAGAAAATGGACAAGTCTTTCCAATTGATTTAGTCTTATTAACAAAATGATATGCAGTTAGCCAGGCGAAGAGACAGAAAGGCTGGCTTCTGTTCTTTATTTCAAGTAATTAAAGCGGAGGAAATTGAATATGTATAAAACAATCAGTATAGATGAATTTGAGCAAGTGAGTAAAAGAAAAGCACTATCCATTATAGATGTTCGTGAAAAAGAGGAATATCAGGCAGGTCATGTTCCCCATGCCATTAATCAGCCTTTGAGTGAATTAGCCCAAGCAAAATTGCCAGTCAATAAAGAGCAGGAACAATATATTATTTGTCAATCGGGCGGTCGTTCGGCTAAAGCCTGTGCGCTTTTAAGTAAAGAAGGCTATCAGGTTGTTAATGTTATGGGCGGAACTTCCGCTTGGCGTGGTCCCCTAATTTAATAGGAATTATCAAGCTGCTATAGGCAAGCGAAATTGAATAAGGTAAGATAGAATAAGGATGATCAATAAAATAGAAAGTAGAGAAAAAAATGCAAGCAATTATTTTTGATTTTAACGGGACCTTATTTAGTGATACGGATCTTCATGAAAAAGCCTGGCGTCAATTTTTACGCGGCGTTTTACAGCGGGATCTGGCAGCAGACGAATTTGATCAGATTCATGGTCGTTCCAATCATCTGATCATGGAGAACTTGTTAGGAAAAAAATTAACGAAGGCTGAAGGTCAACAGTATTCTGAGCAAAAAGAAATGATTTATCGTCAGTTGATCTTAGAGAATAAAAGATTTGACCTGATCGCAGGAGCCAAGGATTTCTTTGGCCAACTAAAGAATAGTCAGATTCCCATCAACATTGCCACAGCAGCTCCTAAAAGCAATGTAGATTTTTATTTTGAACTGTTTCAATTGCAACAATGGTTTGATTTAGATAAGATCGTTTTCAATGATGGTCAGCTAGCCAGTAAGCCAGCTCCGGACTATTATCAGAAAGCAGCATTAAATATCGGTGCTGATCCTAAACAGATGGTAGTTTTTGAAGATTCCCCCATTGGCATACAAGGAGCAGCTAATGCAAAAGCCCGAAAAATTATTGCTGTTGCCACCAATAATAATCATGAAATTTTACAAAATAATGCCTATGTTGATTTGGTGATTGATGATTTTACCGATCCTGGATTGCAGGTATTATTGTAAAAATATCAGGCAGGAAAACCCAATTTTATGGGTTTTCTTAATTATCTGAAAATAAGCGCTTGTATTTTTCTGGTGAACGTTATAAAATCAATTGAGAAAGGTTCTCAATTACGTTTTTAGAAAGGAGCACTTATGGCAAAAGAAGCAGGGCATACTTTTTTGGCGCGTATGGGTAAAACAAAGCTGCGTTCAGGGGGGAGAAAAGCAACAGACTGGTTGACCCAAGAAGCAGATATTTCTAAAGAATCATCGATTTTAGAAGTTGCTTGTAATATGGGGACGACCATGATTCAGCTGGCACAACAATTCAATTGTCATATTGTTGGTGTGGATCAAGATCAAAGGGTACTAGAAAAAGCCAAAGCAAATATTGAGCAAAATGATTTAGCTGATTTAATAACACTTCAAGTTGCTAATGCAATGAAACTGCCTTTTGCAGCTGCCAGTTTTGATATTGTGATCAATGAAGCGATGCTGACGATGCTGCCACAAGTGGGAAAAGAAAAGGCGATTGCCGAGTATTTTCGTGTGCTCAAGCCAGGTGGGAAACTATTGACACATGATGTTCGTTTAGTAAAAGAAGATGAGAAAGTTGTTTCTGAGCTACAAGAGGCAATTAATGTGAAAGCCCAG
>DATGVB010000108.1:0-4748 GCA_035300805.1 Tetragenococcus sp.
TGAAGATATGAAGACGATTTTAGTTGACTGGGGTTTTAAACCAAGTGATATAAAAACAGTCAATGTTGGTCCGGGTAATGATCGGGACGGAGCTATCAAATTAGGAGATAACCAGTCTTTCACCAAAGAAGAGGCGATGGCTTTTGAAGCAATGGAGCAAGCCGGCTATAAGGTGGACTTTGCTTTATTGCCAGATCAGCGGATCGGTAGCTGGGATAAATTCAAAGTAAGATTTGGTTATTAAAAAATAATAAAAGGAGATTATTAATATGACAGTCAGTTGGTTCCAAGCTGCTATTTTAGGCTTATTTGCTTGTCTGTGTTCTAACTCTTGTATGGCTGGACAAGCTGTCGGCAATTATACGATTGGTCGTCCTTTGGTGGGCGGCTTGGTTTGTGGTATTGTTTTAGGCGATATGAAATTAGGAATTGCATGTGGGGTTGCCATGCAGTTAGTCTACATCGCACTAGTTACACCAGGAGGGACTGTTTCGGCCGATGTTCGTGCGATTTCTTATATCGGGATTCCTTTGGCCATGGTGGCTATTTCTTCTCAAGGACTGGATCCGTTAGGGGGGTCAGCAGCTAACTTGGCAAAATCAGTCGGCACACTTGTCGGAACTGTCGGAACAGTACTTTATTACGCTGTAGCTACAATGAATCTAGTATGGCAATCGTTTGGCTGGAAACACGTGAAAAGTGCGCGCTTAGATAACATCTATAAAGTGAATTTTGGTTGGCCATGGATCTCACATGCACTTTTTTCATTTTTACCTACAATGTTGATGACTTATTATGGGGCAACTGCCGTAACAGCTTTGCGTGCTGCTTTACCAATGGATGGAATTGCAATGAAAACTTTGTTTACCGTTGGCGGAATGTTGCCTTGTGTTGGGATCGCCATCTTGTTACGACAAATTATTGATAAGGTCGCAGATTTTATTCCTTTCTTTGTGGGCTTTACTTTAGCTGCTTCACTAGGTCTGAACCTTGTTTCAGTTACGGTAATTTCATTACTGTTTGCCATGATCATGTATGAATTACAAATGGCCAGAGGTTCAGGGGGGACGCCACAAGCGGTTAGTTCTGATGGTGGCTCCTATGATGATGACGAAGAGGAGGAGGACATTTAAATGGAAAACACACCAAATATCAAAAAAGTTGACAAAAAAACTTTATCTCATTCTTTTCACTTATGGTTCTGGGGTGCATTGACTTGTTTTTCGCAACAACACATGCAAACTTTTGGATATATGTCTTCGATGTTACCAATCATCAAGAAATTATATCCAGACCATGATGATCAGGTTGAAGCTATTCAGGCTTATACTGCATTTTTTAATACTAATCCGATGCTGGGAACAGTAATCGTAGGAATTACAGCAAGTATGGAAGAAGCTCGGGCTAACGGAGCAGAACTACAAGGGGAAACCATCAATGACATGCGTGCTGGTCTTATGGGCCCGATTGCCGGTATTGGCGATTCTTTAATTGATGGTACGCTGATTCCGATTTTATTAGGAATTTCATTAGGAATGTCAACAGGAGGATCTCCAGTCGGTGCGATTTTTTATATAGTCGTTTGGGTATTGATCGCCTATTTTGGTCAACGCTTCTTATATTTCCGAGGTTACAGCTTGGGTGATAAGGCCGTTGGATTTTTAGTAGGAAAACAAGGAGCTGCTATTCGCCGTGCAATCAGTATTGTCGGTAGCATGGTTGTCGGTGGTGTCTTGGCTTCTTGGGTCAATGTAACCACTTCACTTAAATTAAAAGGCACCAATGGAAAAGTATTCCTTGATTTGCAGGACAAGATTGATGGCATTTATCCTGGTTTGTTGACAGTCGTTGTGACTTTATTCTGCTGGTGGCTGATGTCTAAAAAGAAAGTATCGGCTATTTGGACCATGCTGATTTTAGTAGTTATCTCATTTGTCGGCGTATTATGTGGATTCTTTGACCCAGGTTTGTCATATTAACCGTTATAAAACTCAAGAAGGGATGTGTAGGAATGAAGCTGGCAGAAATGCGTAAAGGCTATGAAGAAGAAGTGTCCTATCAAAAGCAAATGATCAAAAATTTAGGTTATTGGTTTCAATTGTGTACGATCGTCAGTGGATTTGGAGTAGTGTTATTTTATTTTTTCTACAGTAAAAATCTTGGACTGAACATCTTGGGTATTATAATGTTTGTTATCGGTGCTTTGGGCATGTTGTTATTTGGCTATACGGGTTGGAAAGGTCAGCAAAATGTTAAAGCATTAATAGATGATTATGAGCAAAAGATCAATTATATCCAACAAAAAAACTGTAAACACAACAAAAAAAGATTGCTATAATGACCTTGCTAGAAAATTTTAAAGGCATTACTTTTTGGCCTGCTATTTTGCATAAATTTCTTTACTTTGCTCAATGGATATGTTAGTATTTTTCAGTGAGCGTATTGCTCAACTATTACAATATTCCGCTGAGAGAAACTACTCAAGAATATTTGGAAATAAGGAGAATGAATAATGAATCCATTAATTCAAGAATTAACGAAAGAACAACTGCGTACAGATATTCCTGATTTTCGCCCAGGAGATACCGTACGGGTCCATGCAAAAGTTGTCGAAGGGACACGCGAACGTATCCAAATCTTTGAAGGTGTGGTAATTAAACGTCGTGGTGCTGGAATCAGCGCATCTTACACCGTTCGTAAAATGTCAAATGGTGTAGGTGTTGAACGTACGTATCCACTGCACACTCCACGTGTTGCTAAAATTGAAGTGGTCCGTCATGGCCGTGTACGTCGTGCGAAATTATACTACTTGCGTGATCGTCATGGTAAAGCAGCTCGTATCAGAGAAGCAAGAAGAAAATAAGCTTAAAATACAAAAGACTATTCTTAAAAAAGTAGTCTCTTTGTCAAATAGTGTTGTTTGGCAATATCTGTATAATGAAGAAGGACTCCGGTTCTTCTTTTTTTTTATGCTTATATGATCCCTTGCTCGATCAAAATACGATTTCTCCTGTTTTGGCATTACTGACAATAAAACGCAGTGTTTTCTGACAATTTTTTGCTCCTTTAAATGCATCAATTATCAGATGAGCAGGAAGAAGATGAGGTCGTAGCTGGTAGGACTGAAAGAATCTAAGCACCGAGTGACTTATCTCAAAAATCAAAGATTGTACTGAGGTATTCTTTCTGATATTCTCGTATCTAAAGCAGTGAGTGACCTCCGTATACTCGATTATCCAATTGAGCTGGGAGTCGTGGCGGTAACCATAAATCTTCTTACACTCAAGATAAATTGCAGCTGAAGAACTTGGCTAACAGAAGGAACTTTTTCTTCTGGGGTAAACTTTACTCTTTTCAACATACAAAAACTCCCCTCATAGTAGACTAGAAATTTTATTTTTTCGAATGCCTATTATGAGAGGAATATATCAAGTTAAGTGATTGTCTGGAGCTTTCTGTTAACTTGTTTTTTGCAAGAAGGGCAGTTTTTTTCTTAAAAAAGGAACGACCCAATGATCCAAACCAATTTTTCCGGCATTGAAGCCTGCAATTAAAAGTAGAAACTGAATCAGAATAAACAATGGATTTATAGAGACCGTACCTGCTAGCAGATAGCTGAAATTCATCAGGAGGCCGAAAAAGGCAGCTGCAGTCGTCAATGCTCCCACTAATAAGCCCAAACCTACCAATAATTCACCCCAGGCAACCATTAGATCAAATAAATCAATGTTCGGTAAGACAAAACTTTCCAAGAATTTCGTATACCAGGGATAGGCATTTGCGCCGTTAGCGTCAAGCACTGGACTCTCGATTGCTCCTTTGATCATTGCCTGAGCACTGAAAGTTCCGCTTACCTTAGTCCAGCCAGACATCAGCCATTGCCAGCCTAAATAAACTCTTAGTATTGTCAGTAATCCCATAGTGATTTTCGATTTTCGTAACCAATTTACCATTTTATGTCTCCTTTCATTTCTTATTCTGTCGACGGGATACACTCCATTTTTATGAGTAACATAATGAATGGAGAATTAACTACTATCCTAGCTTGAATAGCAAGAAACTGTCAAATTGTAGGGACTATTCGTTGTTTTTGAAAGGAAGCTTCATTGCATTTCCTTGCTGCAAATCACCACTGAGATCAGATCCGATGTAAAGGAGTCGTCTGGCTTTCTTAATTTAGAATAGAAATCCTAAAGGAAAATAGCAAACTGATACTGACTCTTTTTTAATGAACGAGCTCTTTTTGGATGGTTCAACTGGAAAAATAAATGTGCGAATCTTTTAAACTATGGATCTTTTCAGGCTGGTATCTAGATTTTTATCTTTTTCTTTGAACTCTTGGCATCACAGCATCTGTTCTTCTTTTTTGCATTCAAAAAGTAAAAACTAAAAAGCAGTTTATTCTAAATTTGCATGACGCGCAAACATGGTTTCGGCTGTCTGATTGGTCATCTCTATTAATTCTAAAATAATAGCGTCATAAGTGAGCCAACTAAGCTGCTCAAATAAGGTCCCCATCGGCTGGATCGATTTTGCCGTGTCTTGATTAGTTGAGTTGTTTTTAGGCGTTCCACCGGGAATTTCAATTATAGCATCAGATATCTGGCCGATCGTTGCATCACGATAAATAGTTAAAGTTGCCAGGTAAGCACCACTTTCTTTTGCTTTTTGGGCATTGTTTACCAAACTGCTGGTACTTCCAGAACCTGATCCAATCAGTAATAAGTCATGTTTTT
Organism: Tetragenococcus sp.; assembly: GCA_035300805.1. Classification (GTDB taxonomy): domain Bacteria; phylum Bacillota; class Bacilli; order Lactobacillales; family Enterococcaceae; genus Tetragenococcus. Next base: position 4,737 of record DATGVB010000108.1, read on the forward strand.
GGATTGAGGGTG